>JAERMN010000653.1 GCA_016844625.1 Deltaproteobacteria bacterium | reverse complement strand
CGGTTCGCAACCGTAAAAGAGTCGCTCCCAAGGCGGAGGGGCTGCTTCCTGCTTCTCTCAACAGAAGCTGCAAGAGAGGACCGGGGAGCGAGTCCGATTGTGCCCGAGCAAAATCGGTGATGCCGTTGTAAAGTTCTCGTTCGGCCGCGCTCGGTTCTAATCGCGACGTCACGGCAAACCGTCTAGGCAGCTTTAAATCTATAGCGCTCCTGGTATTGCGGATCATGACGTCGCGCAGAAGCTCCCGAAGTTTTTCTTTATTGGCAGGCTTTCTAGAGTCGCCCCGTTGCATGTAGGCCTGTTTGAATAACCGCTCGGTCGGGAACTGTCCCGGCTTGAGCAGCGTAATGAGATTGAAAAGCTCGATCAGATGGTTCTGCACGGGGGTGGCGCTCAGGAGAAAGATGAAGCGCTTTTTGATTTCATTGACGAGCTTCCAGTTAAGCGTGTTGCGGTTCTTAAGATGATGCGCCTCATCGACCACGACAAGATCATAAAAGTTGGCGGTCACTCGAGAAAAATTCTTGCTGCTTTTCGCCGTATGGATCGAAGCGATGATCAACGGATGGCGCCAGAAACGGTCCGGATCGGCGCTGAAGAGCGGGTCCTCGGTGGTCGCGAACGCAATGTCAAATTTCTGCGCCATCTCTTCTTGCCATTGGGAAACCAGCGGCGCCGGGGTCAAGATGAGAATATTTTTGACCATTCCCCGCATGAGGTATTCTTTCATCAACATGCCGGCTTCGATGGTTTTCCCCAGCCCGACTTCGTCGCAGAGAAGAACCCGCCCATGAAAATATTTCAGCACCTTTTTTGCGGTTTCGAGCTGATACCAATAGCGTTCGACGCCTTTGATCTCATTCAAGCAAAGGAGATCGTCAAAGCCTCTCTGAACGTCGAGGTAGGCGTAGTCAAGGCGTAATCGGCATTCCTCTAACGTCGCCGGGTCTTGCAGCATTTCGCCCATGGCCTGAAAGTCCGGCGCGGCGACGCGCATGGGGACTGTGTAAGAAGCCAACTGCGGGACGATTGAAGCCGGCGCAACGGTTTGCGTTTCAGGTTTCTCTGGCCGCGGCTTCTTGTTCGCTTCAGCCGCGTTTTTCAATTTTGGTGCCACCGAGGTCGCCGGCGCAGTGTATTTATGGACCGCAGGTTGGCTGGCGTCTTGAGACGAAAGGCGCGTGACCCATCGATTGTGTTCCTGGAGGCGGATAAGATCCCGCACGCGGCCGAGCACTTTGCTTGCTTCGCTATGGGAATCCAGTTGAGAGTGTTGGAGTTTTAGGAGCTTGGTGGCGATGGCGAGATTCTCCTTGGCGCTCGGCAGGTTTCCAGTCGCCGCGTCGATTTCACTGAGAAGCGCATAGTCCCGCCAGAAGGAGTCCAGCTTGATCCGGCGCATCACCCACGGCCGGGCAAGTTTCGGAGCGTGCATTTCGCTTAAGGTTAAACCAAGTATTTCGTCCAAAAGCTCCATGTCTTGTGGGAATTCCTGGAGAAGCCGTTCAAGGCAGCGGTACGCCCGCTCATGCTCGTTGCGCTTGCGGAACTTTTGGTAAGCTTTGTAAGTATCGTCGGGGTCTTTGTGAAAAAGGTCCACGCGAATTGTTTTATCTTGAGTTCAGTCCATTAGTCAATTTTTTTTGCCGAAAAAATGAAACATGCAATTGCCAACCGAACAAGTTTTCTCGCGCCTACCCCGATTCCTCTATTCATAATTCCAACTCCTGCTTCGGATCGGCGTGATGACGATCATGGGGCGCCGATCTATCGCCATCGAACGGTACTGGGGATACTTTCGGCGCAAACGACCGACGGCTTCGCGGTGTTTCTCGCCGCTTTGTACAATCCGCGCTTTCCCAAACACGAGGATGTAGGCGAGTCTGCGCCAATCTTCATCGTAGCGATCGATGACGAGAGCCACGTTGGGATTCTCTTGAATGTTTTTGAACCGCTTGAGTTTATTCGGCGCCAATAATAATACTTGCCGTCGAAGACGAAGCAGATCGGGATGACATGGGGCTGGCCGGATTTGTCTGCCGTGGCGAGATGCGCCGTGCGGGCGGAGCGGAGGAAAACCAGTTCTTTCTTTGTTAGCGACACGTGGAATTGGAGTATTGGAGTAATGGAGTGTTGGAGGATTGGGGGTCCGGAAATCCCCATCGCTCCAGTACTCCATCACTCCAGTTCGGTACCCGCTAGAGCTTGAACTCTCCCAGAGAACTCGGCGCAAATATTTCTTCTACCTTCAGTGCCCTTTTCAAAAGTCCTTGCTCTGCCATGTAGCGGATTAAAAATTCGAGCACATGGCGGTTGGCCTCGATGCCATAGGGCCACCAGTCGGGGCCGAAGATTTCGCGCAACTGCTCTCTTTCCCACGACAGCCACGGCAGCGTGCAGGCGTGAGCATTGGAAATATGCATGGTCGCGATGGCGCGGTCCTTGGCGTCACAGAAAGCTTTATATAAACTCCGGGCAACCCATGGGTGGCGTTCATACACGTCCTTGCGAATCACCAGGATGTGCATGATGGGAAAAATCTTCGTGCGCTGGTAATATTCGATTTCCACTTCCTTATAGTTGGGGAAAAGGCGCCGCACTTTTCCTGAACCGTCGGCAAGACAGGAAGGACTGCGGGCCGAAATGAGCGCGTCTATCTCGCCGCTCTCCAGCATGCTGTTGAGTGTCCGGTCATCGGGTATCGACTGGACACTGATTTCCGGCGGTAGCTCTAGTTTTACTCGTTCTTTTCGACCTGGCTCTTCCTGTCCGCCAAGAAACCACTTCATATCCTGCGCTCTGACGCCGTAGTCATCATTAAAAAACCCGCGAATCCACACGGCCGCCGTCATCGCAAACTCCGGAGTGCCGACTCTTTTGCCTTTGAAGTCTTCGGGTTTTTTAATTCCTGATTCGACGTTGTAGTAGAC
>JAERMN010000202.1 GCA_016844625.1 Deltaproteobacteria bacterium | reverse complement strand
CTTGTTCCCAACGCTGAGTTTCATCTGTTCGACCAGTGCGCCCACTGGGTGCAGTGGGATCAAGCCGACAGATTCAACCGGCTAGTGGCGGACTTTCTCGCCGGTGGCTGATAACACTTATAGCTAGGGTAATAGCGCGCTGTCAGAAAAATTCTCAATTCGCTTGATGCCTGCAATTCGCTCATGCCGCGCTTTCTTCACTCTCTTACTGTTTTTATTTCTCTGCGGCGGTTGCGCCCGCCGGCCGAGCGCGCCGCCGACGCGAACCTGGCCGCAGCCCTGCGATAATTGCATCGTCGGCGTCGAGAATTTCACCAAAGTCTCGGCGGCGCTTTGGCGCGGCGCGCAGCCGACAGCCGAAGGCTTTCGCAAATTAGAAGCGGCGGGCGCCAAGACGATTCTGTGGCCGCTGCTCAAGAGCACTCAGCTCAAGTATCTTTCCATACCGAGTGACGCATGGGATCCCGAGCAGGCGCAACTAGTGCTGTTTCTGAAAATTCTCAACGACCCAAAAAACTGGCCGGTATTCGTGCACTGCGCTGAGGGCCGCGACCGCACGGGATACTCGGTGGCGACCTATCGCATGGTGATCGAGAATTGGTCGGTGGATGACGCGCTGCACGAGATGTTCGATTTTCGCTTCAACGCAATCTGGTTTAGAAACCCGACTTTTCTGCGTAAACTGAATGTTGCTCAGATGCGCGAACGAGTGCTACGAGCGCCGTGAATTGTCGGGTGAGTTGACTCTGAGTGTAGTCGATACATGGCGGATGCGATTTCAACCATGCTGACCAAGACCCAAGCCGAAGAAATGGTTCTGGCGCGGCTGAAAGCACGATTCGACTGCGCGAGTCTAGCGATCGCCGTTCAGGGAAGCGAAGAGCGCCCGTTCGGTTGGATGTTTCTCCTCAGTGTGGGCGAGACCGGTTCGATCGACGCAAAAACAGCCAAGATTCCCCGTGCCGTATCGATCACGAGCCGGCGCAATTCATCAAGGTTTATGAAAAATTGCTGTCGCACAACCAGTCGCGCAGTGATAATTGGTGTAGGACCGTATCGTTCCCGTTTCCTTGGCCGCGCTGGCGCCAACGCTCGGTGGCGGAGCAAGCGAAAGATGCCGGATTCTATGAGATTAGAGGTGAGGAGAATCAGTCATGATTAGACGCTTCTTGCGGTGTGGCATTGCCCTCCTTTGTTTTTCTTTCTTCTTAGCTGGCGCTCAAGCGCAGGAAAAAAAGCTCGAAAGAATTCGCGTTGGTGGCGGTTCGACCTCGGCGACGCAGATGTCGATGTGGCTGGCGAAAGAAGGCGGCTTCTATGAAAAGCATGGGCTCAGTGTCGAAGCGATCAGTATTCCGGGCAGCTCGCTGGCGCTGCAGGCGATGCTCGCCGGGGAGTTGCCGATCATTCAGCTCGGTGGGGCGGCGTCGATTCAAGCCAATCTTGCCGGTGCCGACACGATCATCATCGCCTCGATCATAAAAAAGTTTCTTTTCTGGATTTACAGCCGGGCTGATATCGCGCGCATGGAAGATCTCAAAGGCAAGGTGTTCGGCACGACTCGTTTCGGCACGCTGTCCGATCTAGCCTCGCGCTTTGCGCTGCGGCTTTACGGCATCGATCCGGAGCGCGATATCACGATGGTACAGACCGGCGGGCCGGCGGAGACGGTTGTCGCGATCGCGACTGGAAAAATTCACGCCGCGGCACTCAGCCCGCCAGCGACTTTGCAGGCGAAGAAAGCGAAGTTGCGCGAGATACTCGACATGTCCAAGCTCGACGCCGAATATCATATCAACGGCGTGGTCACGACGCGGAAATATTTGAAGAGCAATGAAGACACAGTGAGGCGATTCATGCGCGCCTATATCGAAGGCGCGGCGCGCGGCCAACGCGACAAGAATTTTGCCGTGAGAGCGATGAGCAAAGTTTTTCGCACCGACGACCGCGAGTTGTTGGACGAGAGTTACGATTTGATCATCAAGAACAACTTCGTCGTGCCGCCGTATCCGTCAGTACCCGGTATAGCCAGTCTGATGAAAGGTTTGGAACAGTCCAATCCAAAAGCAAAGACTTCAAAGCCGGAAGATCACGCCGATAGCCGCATTGTCCGCGAATTGGACCAGAGCGGGTTTATCAAAAGTCTACAACAATAACCGTTCAAAAAGTTCAAATCGTTCAAGCCGTTCAAAACGTTTAAATCGATTCCGGAGGTCTCAACGGTTTGAACGGAGCGTAGCGGTTGAACTGAGCGAAGCGATTGAACGGTTTGAACGGGTTAAGTATTAGAGCGCGTAAAACCGTTTCGCGTTGTCATAGATAATTTTTCGTTTTGCCGCGCGGCTTAAGTCCTTGCGCGCGAAGTGTTCGTTGACCAAGAGCTTCATGTCGGTGCGCGTCGCTTCGTGCGGGAAGTCCGACGCCCACAGCAGGCAGTCGTCGCCGAGCAGCTCGACGTCGCGTTTAGTCGTTACTTCTTCGCCGCATTGAAAATAGAGTTGCTTGCGCGCGAGTAGTTCGCTCGGCAGCACCGGACGTTCTGACGGCGCAACCCGTTCGAGCCGCTCTTCGATCTTACTGATCAAGAACGGCGTCCAGCCGCAGCCGGCTTCGAGAAAACCGAGGCGCAGTTTCTTAAGTTTATTCATCACGCCGCAGAACATGATGTTGGTGAACTGGCGCATCTGCGGGATGATATGCGTGAGCGTCGCGGCTTCGTTGGGCACTAGATAACGATCGTTGTCACGCAGCGAGTTGCACGAGTGCACCGACAAGGTGCAGCCGAGCTTGTCGGCCTCTTCGTAGACCGGCCAGTATTGACGGTGACCGAGGGGTAGCTGCAATCCGTCGGCGGGGAGAATGCCGCCGACCATGCCGTATCGTTTTACCACGCGGCGCAGTTCTTTGACCGCGGCCTTCGGATCTTGCAGCGGCAACAGCGCCATGCCGCGGAAGCGGCGGTCGTGAACAAGAAAGCGCTGATGTAGATAGTCGTTATAAGCGCGGCACAGCTCGACGGCGTAGGTCGGATTGCCGATCTGACCGATGTGCATGAAGCGGGTCGGATAGAGGACCGTCAGCTCGAATCTGCCTTCGTCTAATTTTTCCACCCACTCGCGCCAGTCGGGCACGCGGAAGTCTTGGTGGCGAAAATCGTTGGCCGGGATCGAGCGGTGCCAGCCGTGGTGCGGCGTCAGCGGAAAATAAAGCATGGCATCGCGTCGACTGCGGTAGCCAGCGGACATGAATTCGATAATTTCTCCGTCGGTCTCGCGCACATGGCCGTCGGCGTCGATAATCTTAGGCTTGCTCGGTTTCATGTTTGCTTCCTCATTAATAGCGCTCCGATTTTCTCGCACGGGCATGGAACGATTGTCAACGAAAGCGAGCAATCAGCGGTGAGACATTAGCGGACAGCGTTGATTATTGCGAACGGTGGCGAACAGCAAAGAGCTTCGATTAGAATTTTCCGCTGCTCTACGTTAAGCTACTTCGATGGCCGATACTTTGACCGGGCGACTCTTCAATCAAGTCGATCGAACCTCACAGGAACGAGGGCGGCGCTATTTTCAGCAAGGCGCGGTGAGTTATATCGAAGGCACTCCTTGGGCGATCCAAGCAAGCGTTCAGGGCACTCGTCTGTATGACGTCGAAGTGACGACGGAAAAACATCACATCAATGCTTCTTGCACTTGTCCATTTTTCGCGCGCGAAGAAGAACCCTGCAAGCATATTTGGGCGGCGTTGTTGGCGGCGGAAGGTCGCGGCTTTTTGTCCGGACTGACGAGCATCGGCGCGCCGCATCTGCGCGGCGTGCCAGTGCAAGCGCACGCGCCGGAAATTGCCGAAGCGGCGCGGCTGCCCAAGCGGATGACGCCGCCCAATTGGAAGCAACAGCTGCAGGGTCTGCGCGGCCAACTGGAAAGAGCGGCGGAGCGGGAAAGTCATAACCGCCATGGCGGCCGCGAGCTGATCTATCTAATTGACCTCGCCGAGACCCTGCGCAGCGGTCAGCCGCAGGTACAGATCTTCGCGCGCGAGCGCAAGGCCGACGGCGAGTGGGGCAAGATCAAGTATAAAAAATTCACTGCCCGGGAAGTGTGGCAAATCGATGACGTCATCGATCGGCGCGTCATGACGACCTTGCTCGGCGCGACGGACAATTTCGGTTACGGTTACAGCCTCGCGGTAGGTCAGTTCGTGCTGACGGCGCCGATGTGGGATATCGTCCTGCCGCTGATGTGCTCGACCGGCCGCTGCGCCTTGAAGGAATCGCTGATCGGCGAGGAGTTCGCGGCGATTCAATGGGACGACGGCGCGCCGTGGGAGTTTTGCCTGAGCATCGCGCCGGGCGAGAACCACAAGCAGTATGCAGTCACCGGGATGCTCAGACGCGGCGAAGTCGAAATGGCGCTCGCCTATCCGACCGCTCTGGTGGCCGGCGGTTTGGTGTTTTACGACAACCGGGTCGCGCAGCTTAACGACTTCGGCGTCTTCGAATGGATTGCGTTTTTGCGCGCCCGCGACGGATTGACTTTTGCCAAAGGCGAAGCCGACGAGTTCCTGGATGAACTCTTACAGTTGCCGCGTCAACCGAAGCTCGAGTTGCCCGACGAATTGAGCTTCGAATCGATTTCCGTCAGCCCCAAGCCAAATCTCAACATCAAGCCGGGCAAGAGCGACCCTTGGGGACGCACTTACGTTCATGCGAGTTTGGCGTTTGACTACGACGGCAGCACGATCGCCTCGGAGCCGGCGCGTGCGACCGTTTATCAAAAGGCGCAGCGCCGGGTGATTCGCCGCGATCCGGCCGCCGAGAACGCGGCCAAGACGCGGCTCGCGCAGCTCGGTTTTCGCGAAGCGCTCTTACTCCGCGATGCGCAGTTCGATCTCCCCGCCGAGCGCATGGCGAAAGTGGTGCGCACACTCACGCAGGAAGGCTGGCATGTCGAAGCTGACGGCAAGCTCTATCGCACGGCGGGCAAAGTGCAGATCGAGATCAGCTCGGGGGTCGATTGGTTCGAGCTCAACGGTGGCGCCGCGTTTGGCCTAAGCCGCGTGTCGCTGCCGAAACTGCTGCGCGCGATCAAACAGGGCGAACAGACGGTGCGCTTGGACGACGGTTCGACGGGAATCATCCCGGAAGAGTGGTTGGCGAAATATCGCCTGCTCGCCAATCTCGGCAACGCCAGCGGCGACCATTTGCGCTTCACTCGGCCGCAAGCGGGATTGCTCGACGCCTTGCTCGCCGATGAGCCGGAAGTGCGGGTCGATGACTTGTTCGCGCGGGTGCGCCAGGAATTGAAAGATTTTGCCGGCGTCAAAGCGGCCGATCCGTCGTCGGCGTTTCTTGGCGAGTTGCGCGACTACCAGCGCGAGGGCTTGGGTTGGCTTAAGTTTCTCCAACGCTTCGGTTTCGGCGGCTGTCTGGCCGATGACATGGGGCTGGGCAAAACCATTCAAGTATTGGCGCTGCTCGAAGCGCGCCGCGAGGTGCGCCGCAACGACGCGGAAAACTCGCCGCCGCCGGCCCTGGTGGTGGTGCCGCGCTCGCTGGTGTTTCATTGGATAGGGGAAGCGGCGCGCTTTGCGCCGAAATTACAAATCCTCGATCACACCGGCGTGGCGCGCCTCAAGCCTGGGAATCATTTCGATGACTACGACGTGATACTCACGACCTACGGCACGCTAACCCGCGATGCCGTGCATTTGAAACACATCCGCTTCGATTACTGCATTCTCGACGAAGCGCAGGCGGTGAAGAATGCCAGCACGCTCTCGGCCAAAGCCGTGCGCTTGCTTAAGGCCGATCATCGCCTCGCCTTGAGCGGCACGCCGGTGGAAAACCATCTGGGCGAGCTGTGGAGTCTGTTCGAGTTTCTCAATCCCGGCATGCTCGGCGGCTCCTCGGTATTCGGCGGCGCGGGGCGTAACCCCGACGCGGCCACGCGCAGCGTTTTGGCGCAGGCGCTCCGGCCGTTTATTTTGCGCCGCACCAAAGGGCAGGTCGCTAAAGAGTTGCCGGCCAAAACCGAGCAGACGCTTTATTGCGATCTGGAGGCGGGCGAGCGGAAACTTTACAACGAGTTACGCGACTACTATCGGGCCAAGTTGCTAAAGAACGTCGAGAGCGACGGATTACAAAAGACCAAATTTCAAGTGCTCGAAGCCTTGCTGCGCCTGCGCCAAGCGGCGTGTCATCCCGGTTTGATCGACAAGGCGAGCGTCAAGCAACCGAGCGCGAAGATCGACGCGCTGATGGAGCAGTTGGATCAGGTGCTGGAAGAAGATCACAAGGTGCTGGTATTTTCCCAATTCACCAGTCTGCTGGCGATCCTGCGCTATCGGCTCGACGCGGCGAAAATTACCTATGCGTATCTCGACGGCCGCACGCGCGACCGCCAAGCGCGGGTCGAACAGTTTCAGAACGATCCGAGTGTCAAATTGTTTTTGATCAGCTTGAAAGCCGGCGGCTTGGGTTTGAATCTGCACGCCGCTGAATATGTCTATCTGCTCGATCCCTGGTGGAACCCAGCGGTGGAAGCGCAAGCGATCGACCGCGCCCACCGCATCGGCCAGACGCGCCAGGTGTTCGCCTATCGATTAATCGCCCGCGACACGGTGGAAGAGAAAGTTTTGGAGTTGCAAAAATCCAAGCGCGATTTGGCCGACGCGATCATCACGGCTGATAATAGCGTGCTGCACAATCTGACGCGGGAAGATTTGGAATTGTTGCTGTCGTGACAGGAGATTTAACCACAGAGGGCCTAGCGCGGCAGAGCCGCAACCAGAAAGGTTAAGACAATTTTCACCACGAAGGACACGAAGAGCACGAAGTTCGGAGTTTTAATCATCCGAAGCCTTCGTGTCCTTCGTGATCTTCGTGGTGCGGTCGAATTTTCTCATCGAGCGCGACAACTTAGGACCACCGGCCCTGAAAATTTACCCGAGCCGCGAAATCTTTCAACTATAGCAATACCCGCTTTTTTCCAGACGACGCTGGGGAAAAGAGGTTCGCCTTGTGGGCGAACCACCGCAACCAAAGAAGATAGGAACTGTTCACCACGAAGGACACGAAGTTCGGAGTCTAAGGGAGCGCGGACATTCTTGTCCGCGAATTCTTGCGGGTTCGCTCGATGGTGCGCCCAGCGCAC
>JAERMN010000201.1 GCA_016844625.1 Deltaproteobacteria bacterium | reverse complement strand
CCAGGCGCCTTTTACTTCTTCATCGAGTCCCTGAAGATCGTTATAGCCGCAGCCGGTTGTCGTGAGCAGGGCCGCTAAACCAATGATGGAAAGTAACTTAGTCGGTTTTTTCATGTGTTTGCTCCTGGGTTGGTCGTTCGAGTTCTTAACCCAATTCCGATTGCCAAGTAAAGTAAGAATTACCGGCGCAATTGGCAAGGGGAGAGAATTGTCGGAGGCTGCGAGCTGCCGCCAGTTTGGTTGACTTTGCCGGTATTTTACTTTAAAAAGTACCCTTTGAGAAAACTCTATGAAATATGCAGTAATTAGAACCGGCGGTAAGCAATACCGCGTTTCCGAAGGCGATGTCGTCAGAATCGAAAAGCTCGACGGCGAGGTGGGCGAAATGATCACCATGGATGATGTCTTGTTCGTCGGCGGTGACGGCGAGGCCAAAATCGGTGCGCCGTTGGTGGCTAACGCGAAGGTGACCGGCGAGATCGTCGATCAGTTGCGCGCCAAAAAAGTCATCGTTTTCAAAAAGAAAAGACGCAAAAGCTACAGCCGGCAGCAAGGCCACAGACAGTATCAAACCGCACTGAAGATTATCGGTATCGAAGCGTAACTTAGGGAGTAGGCGCAATGGCACACAAAAAGGCGGGCGGCAGTTCGCGTAACGGCCGCGATAGCAATGGGCAGAGACGAGGCGTGAAGGTATTTGGCGGTGAGACCGTGCGCGCGGGCAACATCCTAGTGCGCCAGCTTGGCACCAAGATTCACCCGGGCAAAAACGTTGGCTTGGGCCGCGACTACACGCTGTTTGCCCTGATCGACGGCGTCGTGAAGTATGGGCGGCACAGCAAGATCCGCAAAAAAGTCGAAATCCTACCGGCTCAATAACTTTCGCTGCCGCAAACGATAAAGCCCCGGAAGGGGCTTTTTTTTTGCCCAGGAGAAGCGGATGATGGAAGAAGACAGAGTACAGAGGTCGGACGTCAGAGATCAGGCATCGGGAGTCAGGACTCAACGTCGGTTGCTGGGTTCGCGCTGAATTCTGACTTGTGAATCGTTTCCAGCATGAAGTTCATCGATGAAACTAAGATCCGCGTCATCGCCGGCAACGGCGGGCCGGGCTGCGTCAGCTTTTATCGCGCGAAATTTGTCCGCCGTGGTCCTCCCGATGGCGGCAATGGCGGGCAGGGCGGCGATGTGGTGGCGGAGGCGGACGGGCAACTGACCACACTGCTCGATCTGCGCTATCGTAAAGAGTGCAAGGCGAGTCCAGGGAAGCGCGGCGCCGACGCCGGTTGTAACGGTCGGCGTGGGGACGACTATGTGATTAAAGTTCCGGTGGGCACGCTGATCCGAGATGTAGCTACGGGCGAGTTGCTGGCCGACTTTAAGATCCCCGGCGAACGAGCGGTGGTCGCCGCCGGTGGGCGGGGTGGCAAGGGCAACGCTCATTTCGCCTCGTCGACCAACCGAAGTCCACGCTATGCTCAGCCGGGTGAACCCGGTGCCGAGCGCGAGCTGGAGATCGAGCTGCGGTTGCTCGCTGTGATCTCGGTGATCTCAGCGGTGCGCCCGAAAATCGCCGATTATCCGTTTACGACGTTGGTGCCCAACTTGGGTGTGGTGAGTTACGGCGAAGGGAAAAGCTTTGTCGCGGCGGATATTCCCGGGCTTATCGAAGGAGCGCACCAGGGCCATGGCCTGGGCGATAAATTTCTCCGCCATGTGATGCGCACGCGACTGCTGGTTCATTTGCTGGATGCATCGCAGCTCGATGAGCAAGACCCCTTGGCGACGTGGAAGGCAGTCAACCGTGAAATGGAGCTTTTCGATCCGGAATTGATCGACAAGCCGCAGATCGTCGTTGCCAACAAAGTGGATTTGCCCGAGGGCCGGGAAAAGGCCAAGGTGCTCAGCAAAAAATTGCCCAAAGCTTTTCGCCCGGTGCATGTAATCTCCGCGGCGACTACCGAGGGCGTACAGGCGCTTGTTTATTTAATTGGTCGCAAACTGGACGAAGTGAGACAACAGAGCGAGACGGATCGTGACACAGCTGGAGCACAAGAAGCTAATACTTAAGCGGGCGCGCCGCGTCGTCGTCAAGATCGGCAGCCAAATTCTTTCGTCGAGCGATGGCATCGAAGAGGCGAGGTTACGTGGCCTGGTGCGCGATCTCGCCGAACTGCACGAGCACAACAAGGAGATCGTCGTCGTAAGCTCAGGCGCGGTGGCGGCGGGGATGAGCCGACTGGGGCGGAAAGAACGGCCCAAATCGATTCCTGAAAAGCAGGCGCTCGCCGCCGTCGGGCAAATCAAATTGATGGCGCTCTACGAGGGGGCATTTTCGAAATTCGACAAAAGCGTTGCCCAGGTGCTCTTGACGGCGGACGATCTCGCCAACCGAAAGCGCTACATCAACGCCAAGCATACTTTTCAGATGCTCCTGGAGTCGTCGATCATTCCAATCGTCAACGAGAACGACACGGTCGCTGTGGAGGAGATGAAATTCGGCGACAACGATCATCTGTCAGCGTTGGTGGCGACCTTGCTGGAAGCGGACTTACTGGTGATCTTAAGCGACGTCGAAGGTGTGTACGACAAAGACCCGCGGGCGCACGGAGATGTTCAGCTGATTCCACTGATCAGCGAAGCACGCGGCGTGCGCCAGGCGATCGGTGGCGCGAGCATGAGTGTGGCGGGCACGGGCGGTATTGCGACCAAGCTAGCTGCAGCGGAAGAAGCCGCGGCGGCTGGCATTCCGACCGTCATTACGAGTGGCTTACAGAGGGGCGTGTTGGAGAAAATTTTTGACCCCAACGAACAAATCGGCACGCTGATATTGCCCGAAAAGAACCGCATGCCGAGCCGCAAGCACTGGATCGCTTACAATTTAAAACCGAGCGGCGAGATCGTCGTCGACCGAGGCGCTCACGATGCCGTGGTGCAGAAGGGTAAGAGTCTTTTACCTTCAGGATTGAAAGAAGTGCGCGGCACTTTCGGTGTCGGCGAATGCGTGCGTTGCTTGGATCTGGACGGCAAAGAGTTCGCCCGCGGCCTAGTCAATTACAGCGCCCAGGAGTTGAATCGGATCAGAGGATTGCATACAAGCAGGATTGAAAAAGTTTTAGGCTATAAAGCGTACGAAGAGATCATTCACCGCGACGATTTGGTCGTTTTGTGAGAAACGGATGGCAACGTCCAATCAAAACTTAAAGCAAGAAGCGCTGCGGCTTGGCAAGCAGGCTAAGATTGCCGCGCGCCAATTAGCACCGCTCTCTGCGGCGGAAAAGAACCGCGCGCTGCTGCTAATGGCCGAAAAGCTCGAAGCCAAGAGAGCTTTTTTGGTCGAGGAGAATCAGAAAGATTTGGAGTGCGCCAAGACCAACGGCGCGTCGAGCGCCGTGCTCGATCGTATCGCGCTCAATCCCGGCCGCGTGCAAGCGATGGCGCAGGGCTTGCGCGATGTCGCGGCGCTGGCCGATCCGGTGCGCGAAGTGGTCAAGATGTGGCGCCGGCCGAATGGGTTGCAAGTGGGCCGCATGCGCATTCCGCTCGGTGTCATCGGCATCATCTATGAAGCGCGACCCAACGTGACCGCAGACGCGGCGGCGCTCTGCCTCAAATCCGGTAACGCGGTGATTCTACGCGGCGGCAGCGAAGCGCATCATTCGAACCAAGCGATCGGCGCGGTGTTGCGCGAAGCTTGCGCCGAGACGAGAGTGCCGCAAGACGCTGTGCAAGTCGTCCAAATCAAAGATCACGCGCTGGTGACCGAGCTGCTTCAATTGGAAGAATATATCGATCTGATTATTCCGCGCGGCGGCGAGGATTTGATTCGCGCCGTGGTGGCGAGCTCAAAAATTCCAGTGATCAAGCACTACAAAGGCGTGTGCCATGTCTACGTCGATGCCGACGCGTCTTTGGAAATGGCCGAGCGCATCTGCTTCAACGCCAAGGTGCAGCGCCCGTCGGTATGCAATGCCATGGAGACTCTGTTAGTTCATGAAGCCGTCGCGGCGAAATTCCTGCCGGCGATGATCGCCAAGTATCAGACAGCAGGAGTAGAGATTCGCGGCTGCGAGAGCACTTGTAAGCTGGTCCCGGGATTAAAGCCAGCTTCTGAAGAGGATTGGTCGACCGAATATCTCGATCTAATTCTTGCCGTGCGCGTTGTCAAAAATATGGACGAAGCGATCGGGCATATCGAGCGCTACGGCTCGGCGCACACCGAAAGCATCGTCACGACCAACTATCAGAAGTCGCGCGAGTTTGTCGACCGGGTCAATTCGTCAGCCGTGATGGTCAACGCGTCCACCCGTTTTAACGACGGCGGCGAGTTGGGCTTAGGCGCCGAGATCGGCATCAGCACGAGCAAGATTCACGCCTTCGGGCCAATGGGGTTAGAAGAACTGACGACTACCAAGTTCATTGTTTTCGGCGACGGTCAGGTTCGCGAATGACCGCGCTTGCCAAAAGGATTCGGCCGCGTGTCATCGGATTCAAGTTTAGGGTTTCGGGTTTCGAGTTGATGCGCGACTCTAAACTTTGCCCGCCTATTTGTTTTAGCCGAGGCCGCCGCGCTCGGCTATCTTTATCGGTCGTCGAAAGGTCGCTTTAGTTTCTGATGAAGATTGGCGTCTTCGGCGGCACCTTCGACCCGATTCATTGGGGCCATTTGCGCAGCGCCGAAGAGGTCGGCGAAACTTATCGGCTCGACCGCGTCTATTTTATTCCCGCTTCGATCCCGCCGCACAAGAGCGGCCGGACGACGACGCCCGCGCGTGACCGATTGCAGATGGTGCGCCTAGCGGTAACGGGTAATCCGCGCTTCAGCGTGTCGACCGCGGAACTGGCTCGTCCCGGCTTGTCCTATTCCATCGATACGATCCGCGAGTTTTCAAGCAAATTGAAAAAAGGCGATTCGCTTTACTTCATCATCGGCTTGGACGCATTTCGCGAGATCGGCACCTGGAAGGACTTCCAAGAAATATTTTTGCTTTGCAACTTCATTGTCACATCGCGGCCCGGAAGCAAGGAGAACGATGCGCTCAAAGGCACCGGCGTTGCCGTCAAAAAACTCTTTTGTTATGATTCAAAGCGTAAGCATTATCGCCATCGGAGCGGCACACGCATACACTTCATCGAACTTACGGATATCGCCATCTCGGCTTCAGAAATCCGCGACTTGGTCCGGCAAGGAAAATCGATTCGTTATTTAGTGCCATCGTCAGTGGAAAAGTTTATCAAACGGCGCGGGCTGTACGGCAGCCGGCGCGGCTAGCGGTGAAACTTTGAAAGACATTAGTTCTTGGGACAAAGCGTTACTCCTGACGCGCGCCGCGCTGGACCGGAAAGCCTGCGACTTGGTCGTATTGGACGTTCACGAGCACACCTCGATCGCCGACTATTTTATCGTTTGTTCGGGCCGCTCCGACCGCCAAGTGCAAAGCATCGCCCAGGGACTGCAAAAAGATTCTAGCGAGGAAGGGATCAAACCCTTCGCGGTCGAAGGAACGCAGCGCGGTCATTGGGTATTGATGGATTTCTACGACGTGATCGTCCACATCTTCTACGAACCGGTGCGCCAGTTCTACGATCTCGATGGTCTGTGGGGGCACGCGCCCCGAGCGAAGCTGCCTGACGCTTACGCCAAATTGATCAAGCAGTTTCAGACCGCCGAAGAACGCTTATCATCTTAAACGAAGTGCCCGCTCGGCTGATCTGCCGGAGAGCAAGCCGGACGAGAAAGGAAGTTTCTGTGAGCACGACGCAGCCCGTGGTTCTGATCATCTTGGACGGCTTCGGCATCAATCCGCGCAAGGAATACAACGCCATCGCCAACGCCTCGAAGCCCAATCTCGACGCCTTGCTGCGCACCTATCCTAACTCAAGGCTGTCCATGTCCGGCGTCGACGTCGGTTTGCCGGCGGGACAGATGGGTAACTCGGAAGTCGGCCACATGATTCTCGGCGCCGGCCGGATCGTCTATCAAGATTTGACTCTGATCCACAGAGATATCGCCGAGGGGGGGTTTTATCATAATGGCGTGCTGCTCGATGCGCTGCGCAAGACCAAGGCGAAGAGCGACCGGTTGCATCTGATGGGACTCCTCGGTGACGGCGGCGTGCATAGCCACCAGCTGCATATGGAAGCGATCGTGGAGATGGCCAAGCGCGAGAAGCTCGGCCAGGTGTATCTCCATCTGTTTCTCGACGGCCGAGATACGCCACCGAACAGTGCCGAGCAGTTCATGCTCGATTTGAACGGTAAGCTCAAAACTTTTCCCAACGTGAAAATCGCCACGGTGAGCGGACGCTACTATGCCATGGACCGAGACAAACGCTGGGACCGGGTCGAGAAAGCTTACGCTTGCCTTACCCAAGGAATCGGCAACCAGGCTTCATCCGCGCTCGAAGCGATTCGCAACAGCTACAAAGAAAAAGTGACTGACGAGTTCGTTTTGCCAACGACGATTGCTGGCGTCGTGCCAGACGGTCTAATGCGAGATGGCGATGGCGTGATTTTTTTTAATTTTCGCGCTGACCGGGCACGCGAGTTGACTCGCGCGTTGACCGATGGTGACTTCAAAGAATTTCCCCGCTCGCAACGCATCGAGCTTTGTAGCTATACGACGATGACGCAGTATGACGAGACGTTTAAACATCCGGTCGCTTATCAACCGCGCGAGATTAGAAAAATTCTCGGCGAGGTGGCGAGTCAGGCCGGCGTTAAACAGTTGCGCATAGCCGAAACTGAAAAGTACGCTCACGTTACTTATTTCTTCAACGGCGGCGCGGAGAGCAAATTTTCCGGCGAAGAGCGAATACTCATCCCTTCGCCGAAAGATGTGGCGACTTATGACTTAAAGCCCGAGATGAGCGCGCGGCCAGTGACCGAAGCGTTGGTGCGGTACTTGGGCGAGCAAGATGTCGGCCTCGTCATTGCTAACTACGCCAACGCCGACATGGTCGGCCACACGGGCAACTTCGAGGCGTCGGTCAAGGCGGTCGAAGTGATCGATGAATGCCTCGGCAGGGTCGTCGATGCCGTGCTCGGCAAAAAAGGCAAACTCATCATCACCGCCGATCACGGCAATATAGAACAGCTAATCGACTACGACACCGGCATGCCGCACACGGCGCATACGCTTAACCTCGTCCCGGTAATTCTGATCGACGAAGCGCATCAGAAGTGCCGGCTCAATCAAGGCACGGCCATCGACGTAGCGCCGACGGTGATGCAACTGCTGGGCTTGCCGATGCCGGCGGAGATGACAGGCCATTCCTTGATCGTCGAGGCGTAGTCGGAGGTAAATCGCCTTCGATCCCGCTTTTTTCAAAGGGGGATGAAAGCGTGAACACCATTGATACGAAACTGGCGTCCTCCAGCCAAAGTCCGTTTCAAAATCCAATCGTCATTGCGAAAGCCCAGGCGAAGGCGGTGGCGACCCGGAAGTTAGGGAGTTCAAAGGCCTGGATGCCGGCCGGCGCCGGCATGACGAAAATTTATGTTGCTAATCGCTAAAACCCACGGCGTTGACGGGCCGCCGGTTTTTTGCTTTGCCAGTTGGAGTGCAGATTTGGTAAGTTATCCAGCGCGATGGAACTTACCGCGCGTCGAAATTTTTCCGATCGGCTCGATTGGCTAGTCGATTGGCTTTACCCGCCGCGCTGCCGCGCTTGCGCGGGGCGGATTCATGGACGAGATGCGGAATATTTCTGCGCCAGCTGCTGGGCACAGATTC
>JAERMN010000200.1 GCA_016844625.1 Deltaproteobacteria bacterium | reverse complement strand
CGAACCTTTAGAGATATGTTTTCCAAATGGGGCGCGGTGGCGGTGGCCTCGACCTACTCCACCGTCGGCGGCTTGTGGGAATTCGGCTTCCGCCATGACGCCAACCACCCGTTGGAGTCGATCGCCCAGCACATGCTCCAATGGAACGTCACCAACCGCAATTTCCTCCAGCGCTACCAGCAGATCCGCCGCTATGTCGAAGAAGAGTGGCATGCCGACGCTCTGGTGATTCATTCGGTGAAAAGCTGCCGCCTCTTTTCCGCGGGACAGGGCGACATGCGCGAATATTTCACCAAAGAGCTGAATGTTCCGACGCTGTTGATCGAATCGGATCTCGAAGATCCGCGTTATTTTTCCGAAGCCCAACTCAAAAACCGCATTGATGCTTTTTTCGAATCCTTGGAACATAAGAAAATGGTCCGTGCCGAAACAGCAGCGGGAGGGGCAACATGATTTACGCCGCGGGCATCGATGTCGGCTCGACCCAGACTAAAGGCATTATCCTCAACGACAAGTTCGAGATCGTCGCCCGAGCCTTGACCGACACCGGCGCCTACGTCACCAAGGCTGCGGAAAGGTGCTTCGTCGAAGCGCTGCTAGCATGCGGGGTCAAGCGAGAAGATGTCGCCTACGTGGTCGGCACCGGTTACGGCCGATACAAAGTGAACTTCGGCGACGCGCAGATCACCGAGATCAGCTGCCATGCGCGCGGCGCTAGCTATCTTTTTCCTAATACCCGCACCGTTATCGACATGGGTGGCCAGGATGCTAAGGGAATCAAGATCGGCATCGACGGCGACGTCAAGGACTTCGTCATGAACGACAAGTGCGCCGCCGGCACGGGAAGATTTCTTGGCAGCGCCGCCGACGCTCTGGGCATGGGCTTGGGCGATATCGGCGAGATCTCGCTCAAGGCGAAAAATCCGGTGCGCCTGACCACCGTGTGCACGGTTTTTGTCGAGTCTGACATCATGTCGTACCTGGCCCAAGGCAAAAAGACCGAAGACATCCTCGGCGGCGTGCACAGCGCCATCGCCGCACGAACCATCTCTTTGATTCGCCGTGTCGGCATTGAGCCGGAGGTTACTTTCACTGGCGGCGTTTCTAAAAATATCGGCATGGTGCGCGCGCTCGAAGAAAAACTCGGCATGAAACTCAACGTCAGTCCGGATTCCCACTTCGTCGGCGCCCTCGGCGCGAGCATCTTTGCGCTGGAGCGCGCGGCCAAGGCAGCAGGTGAAAGGCAGCAAGCAACAGAAATCCAGGTAGAGCCTACTGTCTAGCGCTTATTTAAGGAGGCATGATGACTTTTGTCGCTGGCATTGACATGGGCGCCAAATCGACCAAGGCGATGATCATGGATGGGGAAAAGCGCATTTGCGGCAAGGCAAGCGTGAAAACCCGTCCGGATTTCGCCGCGGTTGCCAAGGAGGTGCTGAATTTAGCGCTTCAGCAGGCTGGGCTCAAAGAGAGTGACCTGAACTACATCGCCACCACCGGATTTGGCCGCTACAACGTTCCCTTCCGCGACGTGCAAATCACCGACATCACCTGCGTGGGGCGGGGCGCGGTATTTCTCTTTCCCCAGACCCGCTGCGTGCTCGACATCGGCGCGCAAAGCACGCGGGCGCTGCGGGTTAGCGACACCGGCAAGGTGCGCGAGTTCCGCACCAACGATAAGTGCGCCGCTGGCGCCGGCGGCTTCATCGAGCGCGCCTGCAAATATCTGGAAGTCAATATTGATCAGGTCGGCGAGCTCTCGATTCAGGCCAACAAGCCGCAGACCATCAGCAGCGTCTGCGCGGTGTTGGCCGAATCGGAAATTATCAATCACGTCTCCAACGGAGAGACTATCGAAAATATTCTGCGCGGCGTGCACAACTCACTTGCCTCCCGCGCCTTAGCGTTGCTCAAGCGCTCCGGCATGGAAGACGAGGTCACCTTCGTCGGCGGCGTCGCTCGGCAGAAAGGCATGGTCAAGGCGCTGGAGGAAACCCTCAAGAGAAAGATCAACGTCAGCGATGAGCCGGAACTGGTCGGCGCTTTGGGCGCCGCCCTGCTCGCCTTACGCCGTCTGGAAAAACTACGAATCGAGCAATCACATCTTGCCGCGGAAGCGAGGGTCGCATGATGGATCTCCAAGATAAATCAGCATTGGTTGCCGGCGGCGGCGGCGGCATCGGCCGCGCGGTGGCGCTGGCCTTAGCCCGGGCCGGCGCCAAGATCGCCGTTGCGGATATCGCCAAAGAGAACGCCGAGAAAGTCAAATTCGAAGTGCAAAGTCTCGGCATGCGAGCCATGGCGTGCCCGGTGGATTTGACCAAGAAGGCTGAAGTCGATCGCATGGTCGGCGAAATCATCGAGCGCTTCGGGCAGATCGATATTCTAGTGAACTGCCAGGGCTGGGACCGGCTCGAACCTTTCGTTGAAAGCAGCGAGGAGACCTGGGAAAAACTCTTGGCGATCAATTTCAAATCGGTTCTTTATACGGCGCACGCCGTGCTGCCGAATATGATTTCTCATAGCTTCGGCAAGATCGTCAACATCAGCTCCGATGCCGGACGCGTCGGCTCTAGTTGGGAAGCGGTCTATGCCGGTGCCAAAGGCGCAGTGATCGCGTTTTCGAAAACCATCGCGCGCGAAGTGGCCCGTTACAAGATCAACGTCAATGTCGTCTGTCCGGGCCTGACGGAAACGCCGCTGCTGCAAGCCGTGCGCAGTCAATCGGAACAAACTGCGAAGATCATCGACGCGGTGACCAAAGCGACGCCATTCCGCCGTCCGGCGCAGCCGGAAGAGATCGCCGAGGCCGTGCTATTTCTAACTTCGCCGCAGGCGAATTTTATCACCGGCCAGACGCTGAGTGTGAGCGGCGGACTTACGATGGTTTAAGAAAGTTAAAAATTAAAAAGGAAAAATTAAAAACATCGGATTCGGATTCTTCCCTTTTTGAATTTTAAATTTTTAATTTTGAATTGAGGACACCATGCGCAACGGAACCAAAGCCATCGATTTCATGTACTACGTCGCCACGCCGGAATTCATCGCTCGCTGGAACGAGGCGAAGAAAGGCGAGCTGATTTGCCGCATGGAAAAAGCCATCGGCGGCCTGCCGCAGTACGATAGTTTCGAGACCATGCTCGCCAAGATGGATGAAGCCGGCGTGGAAAAAGTTTTCATCACGCAAACCAAGATGTGGTCGTACCGCAACAAGTGGATGTACATGGACACCCAGCTCGAAGAAGTCGCGCAGTACACCCGGCGTTACCCCAACCGCTTCGTTGGACTCGCCGGCTACAACCCGTTTCGCATCAAAGAGTCGCTGGCGGAAATCGACCGCGCGGTCAAAGACTACGACTTCAAGGGCGTCTACATCCACATCTATGGTTTCGATATCCCACTGCACGATTCCAAGATGTATCCGCTCTATGCCAAGTGCGACGAGCTCAAGATTCCCGTTTCCATACAAGTCGGTCATGTCTTGGAAGCGATGCCGAGCGAACATGCACGGCCAATTTATTTGGACCGTATCGCCAGCGACTTTCCCGAGCTGAAAATTGTCGGCGCCCACACCGGCTGGCCTTGGGTCGAGGAGCTGATCTCGGTCTGTTACAAGTGGGACAACGTTTATTTCGGCGTCGATGCCTGGATGCCGAAATACCTGAAGCCGGAAATCATCCACTACATCAACAGCCGAATGGGTCAGGACCGCTGCCTGTGGGGCACCAACGGCCTGCCGTGGAAAGAGAGTCTCGATCAGTGGGAGGAGATGGGACTTAAGGAAACAACCAAGCAGAAACTTTTGCGTGATAACGCGGTCGAGCTATTCGGACTGAGTTAATTTGTTGTTGACCACGCTGCTCGCAGCGTGGAACCGTTAAATGGGGTTTCCAAAGGGGGCGAGCATCCCCTTTGGTCAAGGCCGGGGTCAATACCCCGGCCGCGAAGTGGCTTCGTTTATTGTGAAAGGAGAAAGCCATGTGCCGCTTTTTATCGCTCGATTTTGAATATGAATTGAAATGTCCAGTCGACAAAGCCAATCACAAGGTCCACTTTCAGGCTTTTCCGCAGCTGCGCGGCCAGGCGTTGGCAGTGGTCGGCTGTGATGCCAAGCCTCAGGTTGAGCTGCTCACTTGCGGCAAAATATGCCGCGGGCTACTTGAGTCCGGCGAATATTGGCAAAGGATCTATCCCGAATCAGCGGTTTACAGACAAAACCAATGATGAGTTTTATATTGAATGAGCACAACGGGGGTTGCCGCAACCGGAGCCAATGAGTTTATGTATCAAACCCTGCAATATCGAGAAGACGGCGCGGTGGCGACGATTCGGTTGAACCGGCCGCAAAAAAAGAATTCATTCAATAGCCAGATGCGCCAAGAGCTGGCGCAGGCGCTGCAAGCGATCGCCGGCAAAATCGCGACACGAGCCGTCGTCATCACTGGCGACGACGAAATCTTTTGCGCCGGCGCGGACATCAGTGAGATGGGCGGAGACGCCAACGCCGAAGCCTCCTATCATCACGCGCGCGAGTTTCAGATTCTTTTCGATCAAGTCGAATCGCTGCCGCAACCGGTGATCGCCGCGGTTTCGGGGTATGCTTTGGGTGGCGGCTGTGAACTGGCGCTGGCGTGCGATTTTCGCATTGCCTCCGAGAGCGCGCGCTTCGGCCTGCCGGAAATCAAGATCGGCGCGTTTCCCGGAGGGGGCGGCACGCAAAGACTGACCCGTTTGATCGGCGCGGCCAAAGCCAAAGAAGTGATTCTCATCGGTGATCCGATTACCGCTCAGGAAGCGATCGCCATCGGCTTGGTTACCAAAGTCGCGGCGAAAGATAAATATTTCAAGGAAGCGATGAACTTAGCCGCCAAGCTCGCCGCTCTGCCCCGCCTGGCGTTGCAGGCGTCAAAAATGTTGATCAACCGCAGCCAGGATCTCGACCTGGCCACCGGCCTGGAATTCGAAGCGCGCACTTTCGCTGCCATTGCCCACTCACACGATCTGGCGGAGGGCACCAGAGCTTTCCTGGAAAAGCGCAAACCGAATTTTACCGGGGATTGAAATTCACTAATAGAGAGAACAGCTCAATGTACAGAATTACAATTCGAGCCGACGAAACTCTCCGATTCTCTCCCCCTCGACGGGGGAGAGTTAGAGTGGGGGTGATTTTTTCGCGTCGCGCCAGCATCACCCCTATCCTAGCCTTCCCCCATCAAGGGGGAAGGAATCGGCAGGAACGGGAACGGCCCGCCTCATTGATTTCATTTTCCTTCCGCCGTACTACACAGACAACATCCATTCAGGAGACATTTATTACATGACTTACAGCAGCTTTGTTTTCGAAAACAACGATGGGGTCGCGACCCTACGGTTGAACGATCCGGATAAGCTCAACGCGCTCACGTTTCAAACCTACGGCGATCTAGAGAAGATTTTTGCCGAGCTGGCGCACGACAACAGCGTCAAGGTCGTGGTTCTGACCGGGACGGGAAAAGGTTTTTGTTCCGGCGGCAGCGTTAACGACATCATCGGCCCGCTGCTCAAGATGAAGGGCGATGAGCTCTATAAATTCACGCGCATGACCTGCAACGTCGTCAAAAACATGCGCCAGCTAAAAAAGCCCATCGTCGCCGCGGTCAACGGCATCGCCGCCGGCGCCGGTGCGATGCTCATGCTCGCTGCGGATCTGCGCATTTTCTCCGACAAAGCGCGGGCGGCTTTTCTCTTCGTCAAAGTTGGCTTGTCCGGCGCCGATATGGGCGCGCTGTATTTGCTGCCAAGAATTGTCGGGCTGGGCAAAGCGACGGAGCTCGTCTACTTCGGCGATACGATTGACGCTCAAGAAGCCCATCGGATCGGCTTGGCGAATCGCGTCGTGCCCGGCGAAAACTTGATGGACGAAGCCTACAAATGGGCGACGCGTTTGAAGGATGGACCATTGCACGCGCTCGGCGTAACCAAGGAACTTTTCGAACGGGAGGCCGACGTCGATTTGGAAACCGCGCTGGAGATGGAAGCCAGGGCTCAGGCGCGCTGCATGGAAACGCCGGACTTCATCGAGGGCTACAATGGGTTCGTTGAAAAGAGACCGTTGCGGTTTAACCGCAGGTGAGAGCGGCACAGGAGGAAAACAACGTGGCAAAAAATATTCACATCAGAAGCCTCGAAAAAGGCGATCTTGCGGCGATCGTCAACATGGAAGAACGCCAAACCGGCGTAGCCCGGCCCGACTATTGGGAGAAGCGAATCGAAATGTCGGAGGCGATTCGTCCACACTGGGCGTCCCTCGTCGCCGAGATGGATAACCGCGTCGTCGGATTTATCTTGGGCCGCGCCGGCGAACTCGAATTTGGCCTGCCGGGCACCGTGGCGTGGGTCGAGATGATCGGCGTCGATCCAGCCCACCGCCG
>JAERMN010000008.1 GCA_016844625.1 Deltaproteobacteria bacterium | reverse complement strand
GTGCTCTCGCGGTAATGCATAGGGATCGCGATCTTGGGCTTTAACTGCTGCAACACTTCACGCGCCGTGTCCGGCGGCATGGTGAAGGTGCCGCCAATGGGAATCATGGCGATATCGACTTTGCCGAAGGCTTTAATCTGCTCTTCGGTCAGTTTGTGACTTAAGTCGCCAAGGTGAGCCACGCAAATCGTGCCGAGGTCGAAGACAAATGCCGCGCCTTTAAGCGCCGCGCCAAACTGCTGCTGGTAGATCGGCACCGCGTATACGAGAATATCGCCCACGGTGGTGCTGATCTTGTTCCATTCCGCGCCGTAGTTGGCCAGGCCGCGCAGAATCACCGGTTTGTTCTTGGCAATCTCGACGTAGTTATGGTTGGGATGTTCACGGCCGACGGTAATCGCATGGGGGGCGATGTTCGGCGTTGGGTAGAATCCCGGCGATACCGGGTCGGTGATGATCTTGGTGCCTTTACTCGACGTGATCTGAAAAAAATTGTGACCGAAGAACTCCAGCGTCACATCCGGCTCGGCGGCGTACGCCGGAGGGGTCCAGCCGCGCGCGACGTCGAGCTCGCGGCAGGCTGAGTAGCTTCGCGCGGGGTTCAACAGCGGAACAACCAACAGCAACGCCGCGATCGCTCTTCTCATCGTTCACCTTTGCGGTGCGATGGCGCGGTGGCCGAACTGGTCGGCCTTAAAAAAATCCGCGACATATTCAGTAGCCGGGTGGCGCATCAAATAGTCCGGCGTGTCGGCCTGCTCGAAGCGGCCTTCGTGCATGACCGCGATGCGGTCCGCCATGGCCATGCCGTCGGCCAAGTTGTGGGTCACGTAGAGTGTGGTCAGACGATTATCCTTGTGGAAGGCGAGAATTTCCTGGCGCATCTTGAGGCGATTGGGCGGATCGATGTTGCTCAGCGGCTCGTCCATTAGCATGATGCGCGGCGAGGTGACCATGGCGCGGCCGAGCGCGACGCGCTGCTGTTGGCCGCCGGAAAGCTCGCCCGGCTTGCGTTTGAAAAAACTTTCTTCAATACCGATTTTCCAAGCCAGCGGGCGGAGAAACTCGGCAATCTTGTCGCTCGACCATTTTCTCACTTTGAGCGGTAGCGATAGGTTGGAGTAACGGCTTTCGTCGAACACTTTCATGTGCGGCCAGAGCGCGTAGTTCTGAAAAATCATCTGCACGTTGCGCCGACCCACCGGCACGTCGTTGACCGGCACGCCGCCGATGAAAATGGTGCCGCTGTCGGGCTGTTCCAGTCCGGCGATGAGCCGGAGTGTGGTGGTTTTACCGCAACCGCTTGCACCGACAATGACCAAAAACTCGCCGCCGTTGACGTCCAGATTGGCTTGGTCGACGGCGGTGATGGTGCCAAATTTTTTCGTCAGTCGGCGCAGCGACAGCGAGGTCATGGGATCATGCTAGTAAAGGGACGAGCAAAAAACAATAACAGATTTGGTCTATTAGAGTTCCAATCGTTCAAGCCGTTCAAAATTTTGGAACCGGTTTCCTGCATCATCAGTGGTCGCAGCAATCGTGATGGCCGCAGGGCTAGTCAATTCAGATTAGGTTGGATATATTGGCGCCACCCAGATGCTGGAACCTGTGGAGGACTTATGGATGGGTTACTTTTACCTGAAGAGTTGATCGCAGATTTGCAACACACGTTGCACCAGCGTCATCCGCGGCCGCATCCAATTCGCCAATTGCTCTTGAGCGGCCGGCTGACCCAAGAGCAGCTCCAGTGGTGGGCGCGCAATCAGTTTCATGAGTTCCGCAATATCCATCGTTTTTTCGGCATTCGCTATCACAAGTGCCCGGTGCCAGAGCTGCGCCGCATGCTGCTGGAAAACATGGTCGAGGAAGAGGGCGAAGATTTGTTCGGCGGCAAGTATCCGAGCCACCGCGAACTTTGGGTGCAGTTCGCCAACGGCCTGGGCATCGCCAGCACCGATATTCTCAACTACGAACCGCTGCCCGGCATTCGCGCGGCGCTGGAAATGTATGTGTCGTTGGTGCAGCAGAGCCATTGGGCGGTGGCGATCGGCACCGGTTTAGTCTTTGAAGGCGGTGGACCGAAGCGGATGAAAGAGGAACGGGAAGCGATCGAGAAATTTTATCCGTGGATTCCGGCGAGCAGCTTGGATTTCTTCCGCGCCCACGAATATCACGACAAAGGCCACGGCGACATGGTGAGTAACGTGATCAAGCAGCACTGCATGGAAGAAAAACTGCAAAGCGAGATGCGCGAGGCGGTGCGCCAGCGGGCTGATATTATGTGGCTGCAAAACGACTGTATCTATAATGCTTTCGTCAGGCCTCAATTGTCAGCGGAAACGATTAAAGAAATTCAAAGTTAAAAAGTCAAAACTCAAAAATTGGAAAACCACTAGCGGATAGCCCACCGAACGACGCGAAATCGCAGTCCTGAGTAGCAATGATCATGACCGACAAGATCATCGATTTGCGCAGCGACACCGTTACCAAACCTTCGCCGGCCATGCGCCGCGCGATGGCTGAGGCGGAGGTCGGCGACGATGTTTACATCGAAGATCCGACGGTTAACCGCTTGCAGGCGCGGGCGGCGGAAATATTTGGCCGCGAGGCCGGCCTGTTCGTTCCATCTGGCTCGATGGGCAATCTCGCCTGCATCATGGCCCAGGCCGAACGCGGCCAGGAAGTGATCTGCGAAGCGGCCGGTCATGTTTACAACTATGAGATGGCGTCGATGGCTGCGCTCGGCGGCGTCTTGCCGCGGGTTATTCCGACCGCTGACGGCATCATGACCTGGGAGCAGATGGCGCCGGCAATCCGTGAGAAAACTTACACTCGGCCGCAGACCGCGTTGGTCGCGCTGGAGAACACCCATAACATGGCCGGTGGCACAGTTTATCCGACGGGCTTGGCACATGAGATCTGCGACAAGGCGCATGACGCCGGTTTAAAAGTCCATCTCGACGGCGCACGGGTGTTCAACGCGGCGGTCCATCTCGGTCAGAGCGTCGCCGAGATTACGAAGAAATTCGACTCGGTGCAATTCTGCTTTAGCAAAGGCCTCGGCGCGCCGGTGGGTTCGATGATCGTCGGTGCGAGGCCACTGATCGAGCGCTGCCGCGTGATCCGCAAAATGCTTGGCGGCGGCATGCGCCAAGTGGGTGTGATCGCAGCGGCAGCACTGGTCGCGTTGGAAGAGGGGCCGAAGCGGCTGCACGTCGATCATGAAAACGCCAAGATACTTGCTCAAGGATTGGCCAATATTCCGCGCCTTGTTATCCAGCCGCAAAAAATTCAGACCAACATAGTCATCTATGACGTTGGCGAGACTGGAATGGCGTCAAGCGAGTTCTTGCAGCGATTAAGCGAGCGCAAAGTGCTCGGCGGAGCGGTGGACTCGCGCCGAGTTCGAATGGTGACTCACGTCGATGTTGATTGGAGTGATATTGAGCAGGCGCTGCGAGTTATTGGCGAAGTTGTCGGGAAAGGGTTTTGACTGCACGACCCTCGGTCTGGATCGAGGGGGTTTTTAATTCATCGACTGGAAGTCGAATCCTTTTCCCGTCACGGCGGCCTTATCGTCACCTGGATGCTGGCGTTCGCCGGCAAGAAGAACTCTCACTGTGCCTGCAGGCGAGGGGTTCCAACCAACCCCGAGAGAGAAATTAACCGCCCTGCGCCTTTCTTTTCTTTGTTCCTCTGATCGAACTCAAAGCGTCCACGGCGGCGATCCGGCCAATTGGACCGGTCGCGAAGCAGGCTTGGAGCACTTTCCGATCGGGACCTAAGGTGAAATTGGTCGCGTGAATGATGCCGCGGCGTTCTTCCCAGTACGCGCCGACTTTGTCGGCGTCCTCTGGGACTTTGAGGCCGTAGCCGATCGGAAACGTCGCGCCGCTGCGCTCGACCATTGCTTTGGCTTTGTCGAGCGGATCCACCGAGAGCGCGACGACATCGCTGTTCTCGTTTTTAAATTCGTCCAAATGCGCTTGGAAGTCGGCAACCTGCCGAACGCAATAGGGTCACCAAATGCCGCGGTAAAATATGATGACGGCGTATTCGCCTTTGAGATCGTTGGGAATATTTAGGGTTCGGCCATCCGTGGTGGAAACGGTGTAATTTGGAAAAGGATCGCCTGGATTCAATTGTCTTGTCATCATTCCTCCAATTCTTTTCTTCCAGCCCTAGGAGTCGCAGCCCTTCGACTAAGCTCAGGGCGAACGGAGCAAGAGTTCCGCTTCCGTTTGGGTTGAGCCATTCCAAGCGCGCTTAGTTCTTATCCGGCTAATCCCAATAGCTTCGCCGCATTGCCGCCGAAGATTTTCTGTTTGTCTGGGTCGGAAATCTTCAGTTGTTTCACTGTATCCACTGCGCGAACCAGGCTGATCGGCACCGGCGGTGAGTCGCTGCCGAAGACCACTTGATCGATTCCTATCGTATCGATGGCGCACTGCACCGCGGGCGGATGATAGCAGACGGTGTCGAAGAAAAGTTGTTTCATGTAGCTCGCCGGCGGGCGCGTCATCACGTCCGGCTGCCAGGGGCCGAAGCTGTCGTCCTTTCGTAGCTCGTAGCCGAAGCCGTAACGGCCCGGCAGCATCGCCAGGGCGCCGCCGACGTGAGCGCACACCAATTTCAACTTGGGAAATTTCTCGAAGCCGCCGGTGAAAATAAAACGCGTCAGCGACAGCGTCGTGTCGAAGGGCCGGCCGAGCATCTCCGGCAGACGGAATATCTCCATCTTCTCGTTGCCGATGGTAAACTTGGGCGGGTGAACGAAGACCGGCACGTTGAGATCGCTCACCAGCTCGAAGAACGGCGTTGCCCGCGGCGAGTCGAGATACTCGCCGTTGGTGCTCGAGTTGATCATGATACCCTTGAGTTTGTAGTCGCGGATGGCCTTTTCGGTCTCCTTAAGAATCTGCCCGCCGTCGAAGGGCACCGAGCAAGCCAGGCCGAGCAAGCGCGTGGGATGCTTGGCGGTCAATTCGGCGGCGTGGTCGTTAAACTCCTGGACGACCTTCAGCGGATCGTAGCCGTCCGGCGAACGAATCCAATTATTGCCAAACACGGTGATATCTACGCCGGCTTTGTCCTGCTCCTCGAATAATCCCGGCAGATCGAAGATCGACTTCGGCGATTTCGGGTGATACCAGCTCTGCGGCACTAAATGCGCGTGACAGTCGATGATCATGCTTGTTCTCCTCAAGCGCGACAATATGCGGCGAATAAGTATGAAGTCAAATATCCGCGCGGCTGATGGGTCAAATCGTCACATTTCTGTCGTATTCGAAAACCAACTGGGCGTACCTTTTCGGATCGATAAATTCGGCGTTCTTGCCATCGAGATCGGCTTGCAAGACCCCACGGGCCTTGGCGCAGCCGCCTCAGACGTAGACGCGCACCTGATTCTCGATGGCAAATTGAAACAGCTCTTGGAGCGGCGGCATGCCGACGGCGTGGATGCTGGCACGGACGCTGTCCTTAAGGATGACCGGCGCGTCGTTCCCCAGGACGACCCCCACTTCGTAGCCTGCTTCGCGGGCGCCCTTGGCAAAGTGAAACGGCATGCTGGCGCGGTTGGGATCGCCGGTGCCATGGGTCGAGGTAAAAAGTATCTTTGGCATGGTCTCAAGCTCCTTTCTCCGGATTACACTTTGAAAAGTCTACACTACGCTATTCACCACGGCGAGGTTGTCATCGATAGGAAGGTCATCGAATCGCCTCCAGCGGTGTTTTGCGTCAACTTAGCTGTAACAAACCTGCCGCGCAAACGCTAAGAGTGACGGGGCATCGACGCTTTGGTAATCGATGCTCTTCATGCTAAGAATTCGCCCATGAATCGTTCTAAGGGAGAAATGGAACGACTGATTCGCGGCGCCATGGGGGAGATCAAGGCCGATCTCATCGTGACCAACGGTAAAGTCGTGAACGTTTATTCCGGCGAGATTCTTGACGGGATCGAAATCGCGGTCTTGGACGGACGGATTTGCTATGTCGGCCCCAGCGCCAGGCACACGCGCAGCGATGGGACGGAGATTCTCGATGCGGCCGGACGGTACGTCGCGCCGGGCTTCATCGACGGTCACACGCATATCGGCCACTATTGCCGCCCCTTCGAGCATCTTCAATCCTATGTCGCCCGCGGCACCACCGCGCTGGTCGCCTCCTGCGACGAATTATCCACAGTTTTCGGATTTCGCGGTTTGAAGCTCTTCCTCGACGAAGTCGAGCGCCATCCGCTGCGGTCCTACACGTTGGTTTCCATGGTCGCGCCGCAGGACCCGCTCCTGTGTAGCACTGCGACGTTTACCAACGAGGAGATCGCCGCGGCGCTCGCCGACCCGCGTGTGCTCGGCATGGGAGAGGTGGTTTCCTGGTTGCGCTTGCTGCAATGCGATGAGGAAATTCTCGCGCGGTTGGAACTGGCGAATCGCAACGGCCAGATCATTCACGGCCACACCGCCGGCGCGCGGGATCAAAAACTGTGCGCGGTGGCCGCGGTGGGCATTTCCTCGTGCCACGAGCCGATTCGTTTTGAGGACGCCATCGAGCGGCTGCGGCTGGGCTATTGGACCATGCTGCGCGAAGGGTCGCTGCGCCAGGATCTGGCGGAAACTTTGCCGCCGCTGATAGCGTCGGGCGTGAATCTCCAGCGTGTGATTCTCGTCACGGATAGCATGACACCGGACGACGTGGCGCAGCACGGCCATATGGATCACGTCGTGCGCCGGGCCATTGCGCTAGGATTGACGCCCATGCAAGCGATTCAATCGGTAACGCTCAACCCGGCAGTCTCTTCGGGCCTGGAACAGGAAATCGGCGGTATCGCGCCGGGACGGCGGGCGGATCTAGTATTATTGCAGTCGCTTGAAGAGTGTACTGTCACAGCGGCGTGGATCGGTGGAAAGCAGGTGGCTGAGGATGGGCGATCGCTGGTGCCTGCGGCGCCATTGGCATGGCCGGCGGATATGAGCCATTCCCTGCGGCTCAAGCCTGCCGTGAACGAGGACTCGTTTAAAATTGCCGCGCCCGCGCCGGCTCCGAAGATCAGGGTCATGAGCCTCGTCAATCAAACCATCACCGCGCAGCGGTTTGTCGAGGTCAATGCCGCGTCGGGTTTCGTCGAAGCCGATCTTCGCGCTGATTTGTTAAAAGTCGCGATGTTCGACCGCCACCATGAAATTGGCAAGATTGCCTTTGGTTTTTTGCAGGGATTCGGCGCCCGCGTGGGGGCCGTGGGGCTGACGACCAATCTGGATGAGAATACGCTGATGGTCGTCGGCGCCGCCGACGGCGACATGGCGCTTTGCGCCAACGCGCTGATCGAAAGCGGCGGCGGCATCGCCATCGTGCATAACGGAGCGATCGTCGAAAAGGTCGATTTTACGATCGGCGGAATTTTTTCCCTGGAGCCTTGGCAAATTGTTGGGCGCGGGCTCAAGCGGATTCAGGATCGCTTGAGACAAATGGGCTCGCCCTTCGACAAACCCATTTTTGCTTTGAGTTTTTTGCCCTTTGTTACCCTGCCTTCGCTCAGGATCACGGCGCGCGGCCTGGTCAACGTCAAGGAGCGGAGAATCGTTTCCTTATTTGCGAATGGAGTTACTTAGGATACGTTCTCCTTTTTGGCTTCCTGGCGAATCGGCAGGACCCGGCCTTCGGTTTTTTTCATTGAGATATGTCCCTCAAGGATCGCGCCGTCGCCGATCACCAGACTCTGCGTGATGACGTCGCCCAGCACCGAACCAGGTGGCTGGATTTCGAGCTTCTTCTCCGCTTGCACATCAGCCAAGACCTTGCCCTGGACCAGGATCGATACCGCGGTAATCTTTCCTTTGATCGTTGCTTGTTGGCCTATCGTAATGTTGGCCTGAGCGATGATTTCTCCATCGACTTCGCCTTCGATGGTCGCGGGCGCGTCGAAATGCAGTTTGCCGTTAATTTTCGTGCCGGGCCCAAGGTAGGCGCCAATGTCCGCGGGTAGCCCCGCCGGTCTCATTAATTCTGCCATAATCCCTCCTTTTTGGCTTGGAAGTTTGGAATATAAATCAATATTTTATCCATGTCTAGTAAATTTTGTAAATTAATTGTACAGACTCCTGGCGCGAATAAACTGATAGACGATTTTGTTTTGCCTTGGCGCTATATGGTCTGCTATAAAAGTTAAGCCGTTAACTAATTTCCAGTTGCGCGACGTGACCGGCCTCAATAACCTTGCCCAGGGAGAATGTCCATGCAGATTGCTGATTTAAGAGACTACCTCGATTTATTGGAAGAATATGACGAGCTACAGCGCATCAAAACCGAAGTTGATTGGAACCTGGAGATGGGTGCGATCACGCGGCGTTGTTATGATCTCGGCTCGCCGGCGGCGCTTTTTGAAAACGTCAAGGGATACCCCACGGGATTTAGAACCCTGGGCGCGCCGTTAGGAACGAGCCGCCAGCCCGGTCATGGCCTTTTCGCGCGCACGGCCTTGGCTCTGGGTATGAAGCCCGGCGTCTCGGCGAAGGAAATCATGCAAAGATATTTGGAGCGCAAGGAAAAACCGATTCCACCGGTGACCGTCAAGACCGGCCCATGCAAAGAGAATATTCTGCTCGGCGATGATGTTGACGTGCTAAAATTTCCGATCCCGCTGATTCACGGCGGGGACGGCGGCCGTTACATTGGCACCTGGCATACGGTCATCACCAAAGATCCCGAAAGCGACTGGGTAAATTGGGGCATGTACCGGTTGATGGTGCATGACCGCAACACCCTTGGCTGTCTTTTCCCGCTCCAGCAGCATATTGGCCAGATGTATCAAAAGTACGAAGCGATGAATAAACCGATGCCCGTCGCCGTCGCCATCGGCGGCCAGCCGGTGATTCCCATCGTCAGTTGTGTGATGCTGCCGCCCTACGTCAACGAGGTCGATGTCGCGGGAGGGCTGCAGGAAGCGCCGATTCCCCTGGTGAAATGTGAAACCAACGACCTGATGGTGCCGGCCAGCGCGGAAATCGTTTTGGAAGGAGAGGTGTTGCCGCACGAGCGCCGCACCGAGGGGCCGTTCGGAGAATACATGGGATATGAAGCCGGGAAATCGTCGCCGAAGCCGATCTTGAAAGTGACCGCAATCACGTACCGCAACGATCCAATATTGCCGTTCTCAAATATGGGCATGCCTGTGCATGAAGGGCAGACTGCCACGGCGCTGATCAAAGGGGCGGAGATTTATTCGGAACTGAAAAAAATGGGGTTGCCGGTAAAGGGAGTATTCTGCCCTCCCTTCGGTGTCGGGCATATGGTCGTGGTCTCGACGGAAGTGCCGTACATTAATTTTGCGCGCCGCGTGGCCCACGCTGTTTGGGCCACCAAGCCGGGGATTTTCGTTTACTACATGGTCATTGTAGACGCGGACGTCGATCCGACAAACATGGACGAAGTGCTGCACGCCATGACGACGAAGTGTCATCCGGTGAACGGTATTCACCAGGTTCCCCATATTCCGGGCTTTCCGGTGTTATTACCGTTTCTTGCGGCGAAAGAGCGGCTGGTAGGGGACGCGGCGGGCGTAATCTTCGACTGTACCTGGCCAAAGGACTGGCCCCAGGAAACAATCCCCTTCAAGGCAACGTTTGAAAACCTCTGGCCTCAGGATTTGCAAGAAAAAGTTCTGACTAACTGGGAGTCCTACGGCTTCAAGAGACAATAACCCAACTTTTCTGCTCCGCTGATTTGCTACCCAAGTCGTGGCTGAGCTTGTTCCTCGACGTGCATCCAATCTTGAAAGCGACTCTCGAGAACGCGCCATTGTCCCCCGACTTTGAAGGCGGGAATCTGGCGGTGCTGGATCATTCGATGCAACGTCCGTTTGGAAATCTTCAGGATCGTTGCGACTTCAGAAAGCGTCAGCAATTTGATGTTGTTTTCTTGTGGTTCCATGGCAATTCTCCTTCTGTCACTCGGTGACAGAGCAACGGCCATGCCAAATTGATCAATCAGTGCTAAGATGCCGTTATAATAAGAGTTTGTTCGCTAATGGCGCTGCCGAGCGGATAAAAAATTGAACAATAAATGAAACTTCGGTGACTGAAGTAACACGATTTGGCATGACAAAATGCGTCACTCAGGCTAAACGCTGATTCATCTTGGCCACGAATGATCAGCTTGCGCTTACGGGGGAAGTTTTGACGTCCTTCAGGAGGATACGAAAAGCTGTCTGTGACGCGGCGGTCAAAGCCGTGACCTAACCGGGACCTACAAGCCACTGGGTAAGACTGAGAAAATCCGAGCAGTTGGGTTGGTGCGAGGAAGGGGATTTGAACCCCTACGCCATTTCTGGCACTAGCCCCTCAAACTAGCGCGTCTGCCGGTTCCGCCATCCTCGCATCTCATATCAGGGGGTTTGGGATTTCGCCGGCGGGCTGGCCTGCGGTGCAGCGGGCTCGGCCGGGGTTTGCGGCGGTGTCGCCGGTAGAGCCTCCTGTTTTGGCGCAACGGTTTTCCCCGGCGGCGCTGTTGCAGCCGGCTGCTTGTCGAAAATCGTCTCGGACGGTTTTCGGCCCGCGAAATAACCGAGGGTCAATGAAGTCATCATGAACACGATCGCCATGCCCGTCGTGAGTCTGCTCAAAAAGTTTCCGGCGCCGCTGCTGCCAAAGATCGTCGCGCTTGAACCACCAAACACCGCGCCGACTTCCGCGCCCTTTCCCGTCTGCAACAAGACCACCAGGATCAAGCCAATGCAAACCAAAACGTGAATTACGGTAACCAGAATGATCATAGAGTTATCAGTTTCAAATCAAAAAAGCGGTGCTTCTCTCTGCGACCGCTGTTTCTCTGTCGTGAAAAACGAATCTCGGACAGCTCACCACGAAGGACACGAAGTTCACGAAGTTTAAGATCATAAATATCTGAACCCTTCGTGACCTTCGTGCCTTCGTGGTGAATCTTTTTTTCTCTGTGTCCTCTGTGTCTCTGTGGTGAATACTCCGTCACACTCAACCCGGAAGAGCCGAACAATTAACGATAGCCAAAAATGTTTCAGCCCTCAAACTTGCGCCGCCAACCAGCAGTCCGTTTACCCCAGGGGTCCGCAAAATCTCCGCGGCATTTTCCGGCTTGACGCTGCCGCCATATAAAATGCGCGCGGCGTTTCCCTTGCGATTTCCAAAAGAAGCCTTGAGGAACTGCCGAATTCGTCCGTGTACCCGCGCGATTTGCTCTGACGTGGCGTTGAGTCCGGTGCCGATGGCCCACACTGGTTCGTAAGCGAATTCGACGTTGTCTATAGCACTTTTTCCCAAGCCCTTCAACGCGATGCGGAGTTGGCGCGTGACGACGGATTGGGTGCGGCCGGCTTGCCGTTCGGCCAATGTTTCGCCGACGCATAAAATGGCCCGGAGCCCGTTGCGCAACGCGGCTTGGACCTTTTTGGCCACCACGAGATCGCTTTCATTTAGTATATGGCGCCGTTCCGAGTGGCCCAGTATGACAAATTCGCAGCCGCTATCCTTTAGCATCATGGCGCTGACCTCGCCGGTAAAGGCGCCCTGGTCCTCCCAATGAGCGTCTTGGGCGGCGAGCCGGATTTGGCTCCCCTCGATTACCTTTTTAACGATTTCGAGGGCCGTGTTGGGGGGCGCCAGGGCGACGTCAATCTGCCGCCCCTTGCGCTTGAGTCCACGGGCAACGCGGCGCGCCAGGTCGCGGCACTGGGATTGGGTGCCGTGCATCTTCCAATTGCCGACGACTAGAGGGGGAATCATGAATTCACCTCGAGGGCTTTGATTCCCGGCAGTTGTTTGCCTTCGAGAAATTCTAGAGTCGCGCCGCCGCCGGTGGAGAGGTGACTCACAGCGTTGCCAACCCCCGCGGCGGTCACCGCTGCGACCGTATCGCCGCCGGCGATGATGCTCACGCAATTTGCGCCGTTCTGGGCGAGGGCTTGGGCCAACGATCGGCTGCCCGCGTCGTAGGGCGGGACTTCAAACAACCCCACGGGGCCATTCCAAAGAACCATTTTGGCTTTGCGGATCTCGTCGCAAAACCAGCCGGCAGTTTTCGGACCGATGTCCAGCCCCAGGCGGTCGGCTGGAATCATTGCCACGGTAGTTGTGGCATTCTGTTTGTTGGCGTCGCCGGTGACATGATCCACCGGCAGCAAAATCGCCACTTGGTGCGCCGCCGCTTCAGCCAAGAGCTCGAGGGCAAGTTGCAGCTTGTCGTTTTCCACGAGCGATTTGCCGATCTCAACTCCTTGGGCCTTTAAAAAAGTGTAAGCCATGCCGCCGCCGATCAGTAGCGCGTTCACTCTCGGCAGCAAATTGCGGATGACGCCGATCTTGTCAGAGACCTTTGCGCCGCCCAGAATCGTCACGAACGGCTGGTCTGGTTTCGTCATGAGTCGTGACAGGTAGTCGAGTTCCTTTTGCATCAAAAGCCCCGCGCCTTTATCTTTGAAAAAAGCCGCCATACCCGAAATTGACGCGTGGGCCCGATGGGCGGCGCCGAAGGCGTCGTTGATATAGACTTCGGCCAGTGCGGCAAGGGCCTTGGAAAAAGCCGCGTCGTTGGCTTCCTCTTCTTTGTGAAAGCGCAGATTTTCGAGCAGGATGAGCCGATGCATTGGTTCGCGCACGAGCCGTTCGACTTCAGCGCCGACGCAGTCGGGAGCCAAAACCACCGGCTCTTGAATCACCCGTTCGAGGTGATCGCGCGCCGGCGCCAGGCTGTACTTCGGCGCCGCCTTGCCGTCCGGACGGCCGAGATGCGACGCAATGACGATTTTTTTTGCGCGCCGAAGTATTTGGCGAATGGTCGGCAGCGTGCTGTCGATGCGATGCGGCTCGGCAACTTTGCCGTCGCGCAGCGGCACGTTGAAATCAACGCGCAAGAAAACGACCTTGTTGTCAAGCGCCAGCTCGTCGATGGATTTAATCATGACTTCACCTGCATGATCGGAGACGATGAAACCGGCCCCCATAGCATTCGTTTGCGTTGCCCGGACAGCAGCGGCGCTACGGTTCCGCGCAGGCGAACTTTTTGCCTGCTTTTGGCGTCGAAGGTTATTAACATCGTGGATATTAAGATATAATGAAAACCGACAGCGTTATTTGACTAAATACAGGGCTTGTAATACTTTTTCAATTATCTCGTCGGATTCCTGATGTTTTCATTCTGGCCGCTTGATCTGCTCGCCCAAAACGCCGTTTCGATGCCCCAGCAACATGGTATACTGGATCTCGTGCGCGGCTCGGGCCCATTGGTCCAACTGGTACTATACTCCCTGGTTTTGTTTTCCGTAGTGAGCTGGGGGATCATTTTTTACAAGTTCAAGCAAATTCGCCGGGCCAACAAAGAATCGGAAAAGTTCATTCAGATTTTTTGGGAGAGACGCAATCTGTCTTCGATCAACGATATCAGTCGTGATCTGGAGGGGAGCCCCGTGGCGCAGGTTTTTAAGGCCGGGTTCGAGGAGCTCGCGCGCCTTTCCCGCGGCAAAAAAGAGCCGGCTGGCGGCGAGGGATTCAGCACGGAATTAGGCGGCATAGACAACGTCGATCGGGCCATGAAACGCGCTACGAGCGTGGAGATCACCAAGCTGGAAAAATCGCTCACGTTCTTGGCCACCACCGCGAGCACGTCACCCTTCGTCGGGCTGTTCGGCACCGTTTGGGGGATAATGAATGCGTTTCGCGGCCTCAGCGTGACGCATTCCTCGAGCATTCAAGCCGTTGCTCCCGGCATCGCTGAGGCGCTGATCGCCACCGCGGCGGGTTTGGCGGCGGCGATACCGGCGCTGATGGCATACAATCACTTCGCGCAGCGCATTAAAGTCCTCGCGGTTGAAATGGATAATTTTGCCCATGAGTTTTTAAACATCGCGGAGCGGCATTTTTTCAAGTAGAATTGGCTTAGCGCGGCAAAGCCGCAACCAAAGAAGACATTTAACCGCAAAGAACGCAAAGGGCGCAAAGAAGAGGGGACTAACCACGAAGAACACGAAGGTCACGAAGTTTAAGAGAATAAATATCCGAACCCTTCGTGTCCTTCGTGCCTTCGTGCCTTCGTGGTGAATCCTAGTCCTAAACCTCTTGAACGACTGGAACATTTTGAACGATTGGAACAAGCGCCAGCAGGCTGGAGGTCCTTATGGCTTTTGATGCTTCGCCGGGCGGCGGCACGATCTCGCAGATCAACGTGACCCCTCTCGTTGACGTCATGCTGGTATTGTTAGTGATCTTCATGGTGACGGCGCCGATCATCCAGCAAGGCGTCCAGGTCAATTTGCCCCAGGCCAGAGTTGGCGCCATCGAGGGAACGGAAGGGTTTTTGGTGGTGACCATCGCAAAAAACGGCAAGATCTATCTTAACGATAATGAGATGACGCTGGCTGAACTAGGCAAGAAGCTTGCGGCCATCAAGAAACTTCAGGCCGATAAACAGGTTTATCTGCGCGCGGATCAAGATGTGCGCTACGGTGTGGTGATGCGAACCATCGCCCAGATCAAACAGTCCGGCATCGAGAGATTAGGCATGGTCACTCGTCCCCCGGGCGACGGAGGCGGATAATCGATGGTTTCAAGCATGCCTACCTCGGCAATCAAGCCCGGTAAGGGAGATGCTGGCAGCGCCGCCACCGAAGAGAAGTTGCCCAAATGGTTGCTGGTATCGCTGGTCCTGCACGGCGGGTTGATTTTGGCTTTGGTCCTGTTGCCGATTGGGTTGTCGGGTAAGCTTGAGCCGCCGCCGAGTTACGTGGTCGATTTGGTTGGCGGCGAAAAAATCGGCGCAAGAAATCTCGGTACCAGAATCGATCCTGAAGCCAAGACACGTCCCGTCGAACCGCCGCCACAGGCCGAGCCCGCCCCAGCTGCGGCGCCGCCAGAGCCCGTTAAGAAAAAAGCTACGAAGGCGGAGAAAGCTGAGAAAGTAAAGGCGAAGCCGAGCGAGGAAGCCGTCTTGGCTAAGAGCAAAGTAGCGGCGAAACAGGAAGTTCAGAAAAAAGATACGGCACAAAAACCATCGAAAGAGACAAAAGACGCGGTAAAGGCTGATGAGAATTCGCTGGAGAAGGTGCGCGAGCGTGTGATTCAAGCGGCCATCGAGCGCGCGCGCAACCGGGCGGCATCGGCGCAAGGATCGCCGAGCAGCGCCGGTAACAGCAAAGGCGAGCCGCTGAGCGCCGGCAGTGGGGAGGGGCTGGGGGCGCAGTCACTCGGCAAGGGGGGAATCGGAGGCGAAGGTGTGCTAAAAAGTGTTGAGTTCATCGCCTATCAGAACCGATTGATCAGTACGATAAAAGGAAATTGGGCATGGGCGGGACGCAAGAGCGACCTCAAGGTTGTCGTACAATTCGGCATCAAGGAAAACGGCGAGATTAGCGGGCTGAGGGTGATGCAGCGGTCGGGAGATCCTACCTACGACGAGTCGGTTATTCGAGCGATAAAAAGATCCAATCCGTTCAGTTCGCCTCCCGAATCGCATCGAAAAGAATTTGCCGATGTTGAAATGACCTTCAAGCCGAGCGATTTCGGAGCATAGTTTGATATGAGTAAATTAAGCTGGGGTTTTTTGTCTCTGCTGTTATTGGTTCGCCCGGTTGATGCTGCGCAGATTTCCATCGAAGTCGTTGGCCAGGGCATGCCGAAATATCCCATCGCAATCTCGCCGCTAAAGAATACCGGCGCGGGCGGTGACACAGCCCGCATTTCCACCGCAGTCGCAGATTCAATCGTTTACGATCTCGATCTTTCGGGTTGGTTTCGCGTGCTCGATCGCGCGGCCTACATCGAAGACCCACAGAAAAGCGGCGACACTCTCGGCGCCTTCGATTTTAAAGATTGGTCTACCATCGGGGCAGTGGGGTTGGTCAAAGGTAGATTTGCCGTTCAGGGGGATGATCTGACCGTTGAGCTACGCCTGTTCGATGTCGCGCAGTCCAAAGAGCTAATCGGCAAGCGTTACGTTGCCAAAGCGAAAGATTTTCGCCGCATCGCGCATAAGTTCGCTGACGAGATTACTAATCAGTTTACGGGTACGCCGGGCGTCTTCAATACTCGGATCGCCTATGTTTCCAACAATGGAGGGCGCTTCAAAGAGATTCATGTGGCGCATTTAGACGGCACCGAGAGGTTCCAGGTCACGAATAATCGCACGATCAATTTATTTCCGTCCTGGACTTTCGACGGTAAGGCCGTCATCTACACTTCGTATAAAGACCGCAGTCCCGGACTCTACCAGTTCGAGCTTTTTACGGGCAAAGATGTGAAGTGGTCACCGCCGAATGGGCGCTACATCGGCGGGCAGGCGTCGCCGGATGGGCAGCACGTGGTGGCTACCCTGGAGGTGGCAGGTGACAGCAACCTTTATCTATTGGACGCCAACGGGAAGGTGATCCGGCAGCTCACTTCGGACCCTGGAATAGAAGTCTCACCAGCATGGTCTCCCGACGGCCGACAAATTGTCTTTGTTTCTGATCGCAGCGGTTCGCCTCAGTTATACATTCTTGATGTCGCCAGCGGTAAAACGCGCCGCCTTACATACAGCGGAGGCTACAATACAGCGCCAGCCTGGTCGCCGAAAGGTGATAGGATTGCTTACACTGGAAGAGTCGGCCGGCGTTTCGCCATATTCACGATTAAAGTGGATGGGAGTGAGGTGCGCCAGATCACTTCCGACGCCTCCGACAGCGAGGACCCGGCTTGGGCGCCGGATGGCAGATTTATTGCGTTTGCGTCAAACCGCGCAGGAAGGTATCATTTGTATGTTATGCAAGCTGGTGGCGAGAATCAGCGTAGATTGACAGGTTCTGGCGGGGATGATACAAAACCAAGTTGGTCCCCTCGTTTAGATTGAAATCTCCCAAAATCATATTATTTACCATCAATTGCCACGAAAGGAGTAACTGCTATGATACATTTTAAAATGGCGTGCTACACGCTGGCAGGGGTCATAATGTTAGCCGGCGGATGTGCGCCATCGACCACGCCCAAGCCCGATTCAGCGTCTTCGCCCTCGGCTAGCGGTTCGCGGTCAGCGGCGAATCCTGCACAGGGCGAGGGTAAGCGCAACGCCACGCTGGAGACCACCACCGATCGCTCCAGTCTAGGCCAGCTGCAGGAGGGCACGTCCACCGAGAGCGCCGGCCCGTTAAAGGATATTTTGTATGACTACGATAGCCATAACCTGAGTGCCGACGCCCGCGATATTTTGCGGGTCAACGCCGACTGGCTCAAGAAGAACCCGGCGGCGCGGGTGGAAATCGAAGGGCACTGCGACGAGCGTGGGACCAACGAGTATAATTTAGCCCTCGGGGCGAAGCGCGCTCAAGCCGCCAAGGATTTTTTGGCGACCTTGGGTATCGGCGCAGACCGTCTCTCGACGATCAGCTACGGCGAAGAAATTCCCGCGTGCAAAGACGCAAGCGAAAACTGTTGGCAGCGTAACCGCCGCGCGCGCTTCGTGGTGTTGCCGAGCCGCCCCGCTTCCTGATCGTGCGATGAAAAGAGGGGGAATTCACCACGAAGATCACGAAGGACACGAAGGGTTTGGATAATTGATAGGGGCGGGTT
>JAERMN010000007.1 GCA_016844625.1 Deltaproteobacteria bacterium | reverse complement strand
CTGCGTTTGGGGTAGTCTTGCTGTAGGTGCCGATGAACTGAGGTAGACTGGCGGGCTTTGTCTGCGCACATGACAAACCGAACTGGATGATCCTGGCATCGTGAATTAAGCCGAACACCCCGTCGGCGACCGAGTCAGCAACGCACTGCGCGCCGCGCCATTCAGTCACAGAGACACCGTCGGGATTGCGCGTGCCAAATGCAGTTAACGCGCCGGTTTTCACATTTTTGCAGTTTACAATGAGCTGCATAATCGAATGGATGCCATAAACATGGGAGTAGCCACGGAACCCGAAGATGTAGAAATCGCGCGGACAGAACATGTCTACTCGCGAGCCGTCGGCTACGGCGTAGCTCATTCTTATTTCGAGATGGATCTGCGCGCCGCCCGACCAAGTGCCGTCGGCTGCCATGGCAACGCAATACGGACTAAGGCCTGACATGGAGTTGTGGTATTGGATGGCGAAGCCTGCGAGATAGGTCTTGTTCGGGCAGGTGACGCTGGCCGGGTCGCCTTCTGCCATACCCATCGTTTCGGTGCGTGCCGCGTTTGCACTCGCACTGGTCAGTAATATTAGAGTATAAATTAGGGCGTACAAAACCGGGCGAGACATTAGGATTCTCCCTCCAAAATGTGACCTGCTGCGAAACAACGCGCCGTTGGACGACCTTAGTAGTTAGGCTTGACTGTCAAAGCCAAGATGTTTTTTCGTACGGGATGTTTTGCCATTTCAGCCAATGTCAACGTCTACTACTTGCATGACACGGCGACTGGGGATGCCTTGTAGCTGCAGCTTGAGTTCGCGTAGCCCGTACCCTGATACTCGGCCGTGAAACCTAACGGCCAACTATCAGTCCCAAAGTGGGCTGTCACGTAACCAGTCTCTTCCGGCCACCTTTGTATCCCGCGGCCGCTCGCGAAAGCTACTTGGAACGTCACCGAATTGTTATTGGCGAAGCCCAGCTCATAAACGTCGGTCCGAGGATGTCCCGAGATTGCCGATCTATAGTCAAAACCATCATAAGCTTCATGGGTAGAGAACAGTCGAATCTTCTGCCCGATCATATTTACCTTGGGATTTGTCTGCGTGATGGTCACGTTCCCCGGGGCACAGATAGAGCTGGACAAATCCGACGGTTTAATTGTTCCGCCGCTGTATCGTCCGACCAGCCCAGTGAGGCCAGTGCAAAGGTGAAAGCCTGTCGCGGCCGGGGTGACTGCGCTGATAACAAATACGGGTGGCACTCTAGGCTGAATGGTTATCGCCCCGCGCGAATCGAGAGCGACCGGTGTCCGTACAGTTGTCGGCTCGGTGCAGGGCCGTGAAACCTTACCGGACGGTTCTTTCACGTAGCCACACACTTGGAACCGATACTGAGTCGATCCTTGGAGTCCGCCATGTTCGTATCGGATGGCCTCGTTTGCAACATAGACAACGTCAAGATGATTCCACTGTTTAAGGAGTATGTTATATCGTTCTGTTGCGACCCACTGCATGTCGGGCCGCACCCCCAAGCGCCAGACTAAGAGTACGGTGCTCGGCGAGCTGGCTGAAACTTTCAAATATTTTGTCGGCATACGAGTCTTTTGGGTCGGCCCTGCGGGAGCAACCGCGCCGAGAACCAAGGAGTCCGCGCTACTCATTCCCCACAGAACCAGCAAAAGCCCCGCGGCCAAGCGCGATTTCATAGATTTTTGCCTTTCATTTCTACAATCGCCGTGCGCGAGGTGTTGCCACTTTACGAAGGCCGATTCGCTCCAGCTAGCAAGCGATTGCGACAGCGAACTTGCCGAATGCAATTTTCACCAACAGCACCGGCTTGGTCGTCGAGCGATGTTCCGGCCGATGCCGGCAAGTTCCATGCGGATTTCGGCGATCCTAAGAAATCACCACTGCGATTCCAGCGCGGCTCTCACTTACTGCCCCGGCCATATCCGTTTCGGCTTGGTCGCCGTTGGCGATTGCGGCGCCATCACATTGAAGTTGACCCAATTACTCCACCCCGACTGCTTGGGGGAAGAGACTTGAGCGCTTAGTCGCCAGCTTCCTGGCGAGGTCATGAATGCTAAAGACCTACCATCGGTGCCGCCGGCGCCCCACCCCGTGTAGCCTCCTGGTAAATGCGCTTGAGCGGCTCCCACAGGAATAGTCGCATGAGCAACCCATTTTTTTCCCGTTGCGTCGAATCTTTGGATGTTCACCATGTAGCTCCCGCCGGTCAAACCCTTCGGCGGCGCCAACTTGATTGGAACGGGAGCCTTACTGTAGAACATCTGCCCAGCCGTCGGTGCCCAGACCGATGGGGATAGATTCGCGGTATAGGATGTGCCGGTAAACTTCTCCGCCCCTTGGAGGCGATGTTGCTCCCGCCGCGCCGCATTGGCGATTGCGTCGGCCTCGGCTTTTAGATCCACAGCGCGTTTCGCTAACAATGCGTTACGGTCGTATCCAAAGGACGCCGTCAGCGGACGCCCCCTACCTGCTCCGACGCGCTTGTACACGGTGTCAAGTAAAAGTTTTTGCCCTGCGATTTCGCCCTCTACCTTGGTCGTAAATTGGCCACAACCGCCGTCCACGGTCAACCACGGGTCCAAGTTACTCCGTAGGTTAGCGCAGGTCATCGTGAAACTAATTTGACCACGATAAGGCGATGGACCACTTAAGTAAATTTTCTCCTCGGTAAATCCGATACCCTCGTGATGAGCACCGCTCACGCTCCAGGGAATCTGAATTTCGGAAGGGCTTTGAAGGCAGCCTCCGGTAAAAGAGTAATTCGCAACCTTGGCCGTATAACGCGCATCTACCCTGGCGTAGCCGCAAGAGATGGTTGGGCCTGATTCAGCCTCGCCAAACCGGCCGGTAGCGTAAACTAGCCCTTGAGTTAATAGCCAAGCAAATAACGCGAGAAACAATTGGCGCATCCACTTCATCGAGCACCTCGATCGTTCCGGTTCTGAATAGTTGATTATGACTTTCTCCATTGCCGCTACCAAAATGCTTATTGCTAAACCGCTAGCGTACGATTGACGCCTGCGGCGTGCCCCACAGGTGCGGGAACACTTGCACGAAGTTGCCCCAATCGGCCGCGATCTTAGTCGGCCCCTGCCAGCGCGCCGTGCCATCTTGATAACCGTCATGCTGATACCACAGCAGTGCACCGTCCGGCTGCAATGCGTAGATCATGCCCGTTCCCGGCGAAAAAACTTTTTTAAAACTCGCCCAGCCGCTGCCGACTACTTTCGGTCCGTCCCAAATATTCTGTCCGGTCAAATAGCCTTTGTGGCGATACCACAATAGCCGCCCATCGGTTGCCACTGCATAGATCACGCCCTCTCCGGTAGAGAACACGTCGACGAAATTTCCCCAACCCGCTCCCACCACCGAAGGTGTTGCCCACTTTGGCTGCGCCGAGGCATCGGCATAATCTTGATGGCGATGCCAATGCAAACTGCCGTCGGCGCCGATACCGTAAAGCACGCCGTCGCCGCCGGCGACGATCTTTTTGTAGGTGCGCCAGCCGCCAGTCATAGTCACCCGCTGCTTCACAGCTGGCGTCCCGCCTGCCGGTCGCGGCGCTATGCTCGTGCCCTTGCCTACGTCCACCGGTCCTTTCCATTTCACCGTGCCGTCGCTAAAACCATCATGGCGATACCACTTAAGCGATCCGTCTGCAGCGAGACCGTAAACTCCCGACAATCCTGCCGGGATAATTTGGCTGAAGCCCTGCCAGCCGTTACCCACTTGTTTGGGGCCCTCCCACTGATGAAACACCCGTGGCGCCGGCGGCTGGTTTATCCTTGCAACTGCAGCCGGGCTGGACTTCTGCAGCGCCTTGCTTTGTGGTGTTGACGCCCCCTGGCGGGCCACGCTGCTGGATTGATCAGTAACTGAGCCAACTGCACCGAGTTTGTTCGCCACTCCACCTTGCGCCGTCACGGTACCGGTCGCTGCCGTGACTTGAGTTGAATCCTGCAACCCGGTCGTCGCCACGACTGGCGGCTTGGGCGGATTTTTATCCACGCCAATAGTATGTGCGAACCACACCAGCTCGCCGTTCGCTTTTAGCGCATAGAGAAACTGCTTTGTGTAGTATGTGTAATCGAACTTGCCGATGAGCTGCTCGCGGGTCGAGCCAAACTTGGCAAACCGTTCCAATGTGTTCGCCAGGTTCGCCATGCCTTCGACACCGTAGGCACGCTCCATCTCCTCTTCCACATGGAACGGCCGCGAGCGCTCCGACCATTGCTCCCACGTCTGCATGGCCGATGTCCCGTAGCGCGGAATTTTTTTCTGCTCAGCCCATAACTGATCCCGCTGTGTCTGCGAGACCACCCGGCGCGGCCGATCGGGAAGCGTGCACATCTGGTCGTTGGACGCCACGCTGTAGTTGGGTCCAGGGTAAAAGGTTCGCGTGCGCCGCATAATGTCATCGCAAATGTAGTAGCTACCGCAGGTGCGGTTCTGGGGATAAGGACCGCTGGGCTGGATATAACAAGTATTGCGCACCATCACCTGCTCCGGCAGCGTGGCCGGTTGATCGCCGAACTCGCGCCACGGCGTTCTGATGCTGAGAAACGCCGCATGGCGCAAGAGATCTTTGCCGTACTTGCGCACAGCAAGCTGTGGATTGCCCGCCGTCTCATACTCGATTGCGAGCATCAAGAGAATCAGTGTGCTGGCGTAGTATTCGAAAGTGGGAAGAACCTTAAAATCGGCGTCCACCATATCGCCAAAGGCGAGTTGGCCGCTTGGATTGCGTACAACCTTCTGGTCGCTCCAATACCAGAGAGCCTGATCGGGCCCGGCATCGGGAAGATATCTGGCGGCGAGAATCTGCACGTCATAGGCGATTTGTTCTTTGATTTTTTGGTCGGTCGGCGACTGCCGCAGTAAGAAGGTAAGTTTCTTCACTGCGTCGCGCCGATTCAAAAGCTCGGCGAGCCGGCGCTCGTTTGTCAGCTTCAACAGCCCGTTGCGAATTTGCTCTACCTGGGCTTGCAGCGAGAGAATACGTTTGTCGAGATCGTCGATGCGATTACTCAGCGCCCGCAGGGCCTCGCCCAGAGGGGTCGACACGCTTGATAGGCTCTTCATGTAATCCCAGAAGATACCAAGCGCTATGCCGGCCGGCGGAAAAGCGACCGAGAGTACGCCAACAGCAGTGTCGCCGACAACATTGGTATCGGGTTGTTTGCCGAACTTGGCCCAACCGACCGCCGCTTGCACTGCTTCTTCGCTCGACAAATACTGCGCTGAAGCCGGCTGAGGGGCGGGCTCCCCTGGCAAAGTTTGAGCGAAAGCGATGGGCAAACTTCCGAACGTCATGGCCGCGCTCACAAGCAACGCAACCAACTGCCGCACGCCAAGTCCAATGAATTTCATGATGTTTTCCTTATCTGACCTGCGGGATTAATTGGAAAGCACACGATTTTGATACCTTCAATTAGCGATCTCCCGTTGGCAATTTATCTGTACGCCCGCTGCAAGAGAACTGTCAAGACCGAAGCTTGCTCCAGGACGCTAACCAACAAACATTATTACCGAACCATGGACTTGGTTCGTCGGACAAGCTTCCGCCCTCTTTTCATCCTAGGGCGATCTGTGGTTATGATCCGTTCTAATGAAAGGCGGCATCCAACAGCGGCTCGCTCTCGCCGTGGTCTCGTCGTTGATCCTGGCTGCAGCCGGGATCTCAGCCGCGCTCTATTTCCACAGCCAACGCCGCGCTTACCGCGACGACATGCGCCAGTCCGAACAGATGGTTCAGGCGGCCAGCCTGGCATTCGCTCATGCGTTCGCTGCCAGCGACGAGGTCTTGCTCGACGCGCTGCTCCATGAACTCAAGAGCCGCGACGACCTGCACATCGAAAAAGCCTATGTCCTCAACCGAGAGGGCAAAGTTATCGCCCATTCGTCGGTCGATGAGTACGCTAAAACCTATGCGCTGCCGGCGTTGCTGAAAGAAAAGCCGCCGACGCGACTTTCCGAGGTGCAAGCCACAGAAAACAATCGCTTCCATGTGCTAAGTCTTCTGCAAAGCGGAGGCCAGCCGGTCGGACTGCTCGTAATAACTTTTTCCAGCGAGCATATTTCGGCGTTGGTTCGTTCCGAGCTGCTGTGGATCGTCGGCATTAGCGTTGCGGTGCTGCTAATTTCGGCCATGGGATTGATCGTCTACGGCCGGCGCATCACGGCCCGCTTACAATTACTACAGACCAGAGCATTGGCCTTGGGTAGCGGCGAGCAAGTCGGGCCAGTCGAGGTACAGGGCTCAGACGAAATCAGCGAGCTAACAACTGCTTTTAATAAAATGATCGCCGACCTGGCCGAACTCCGGCACAAAGATAAAGCTTCGTCCGCGCAGATCGAAACTCTCAATCGCGAGCTTAACGATCAGCTTAATAAGGTAGTGGGGCTCAAGGAACAGCTCGCCGACGAGAACGCCGCCCTGCGCGAGGAACTGCGCTCAGGCCAGACTAGCGGTGATATCATCGGCGCAACCGGCGGACTGCGCGAGGTTATCGACCAGGCGGGTCAGCTAGCCTCACTGCCCGTGACGGTTTTAATACGCGGCGAGAGCGGCACCGGCAAAGAACTCATTGCGCGCTACCTACACGACGGCGGCGCCCGGCGGGAGAAACCTTTTATCGCGGTTAATTGCGCGGCGTTGCCGATGACATTGATTGAAAGTGAGCTGTTCGGCCATGAAAAGGGTTCTTTTACCGGCGCGCTAACACAGAAAAAAGGCAAGTTCGAGCTCGCTCACAGAGGCACACTCTTTCTCGACGAGGTCGGCGAGCTGCCCCTCGAAGCGCAGGCTAAACTTTTGCGCGCGCTGCAACAGAACGAAGTGGTGCGCGTCGGCGGCGATCGCGCGATTCCAGTGGACGTGCGGGTGGTGGCGGCGACTAACCGTAATCTCGAAGATGAAGTAAAGCAGGGCAAATTTCGCGACGACCTTTACTACCGGCTCAAGGTTGTCGAGTTGCAATGCCCGCCACTTCGGGAGCGTTTGAAAGATATTCCCGCGCTCGCGCAGCATTTTGTCGATCACTACAGCCGTAAGCTCGGCAAAGGCGTCGTCGGAATCTCCTCGGCGGCTCTGCAATCACTTTCTTCCTATCGCTGGCCTGGCAACATCAGAGAGTTGGAGAACTCGATTGCGAGGGGAGTAGCCTTGACGTCAACTCAAGTGCTCGGTGCCGAAGACTTCGCGCCGCTCCAAGCGGATGGAAAATCCGCCGTGGCTCATGCTTCGTCCGTCGGTACAATTAATTTTGCCGGGCTCTCACTGGGCGATCTGGACGGCAAAAGTCTCGACGATTTTCTCGACGGCTGCGAGCGGCGCCTAATACAGGTGGCGATGGAAACTTTCAAAACTCAGAAAGAGGCGGCTGAGGCGCTGAGTCTCACGCCGGTAAAGCTGCACCGCCTGCTGAAAAAACATAGGATGATACAGGAAACACGACACGACACCCTCTAGACAGAAAATAAATTTCAAAAACGAAATAGTTTCAGAAATGAAATCGAAATTTATTGATTTTATTGGCGCGCCAAATTCGCATAGGCGTTTTTTGCAAAGAATCATTATGAAGCGAACCAGCGCCGCCGTTTTTGGTAGCGAACGCCCCTCAAACCTTGGCGCGCCAAATGCCCCTGACCCAATTCGATACTGGGGACTCAAGACTCAGCGCCCGCGAATAAGCTCTATTCAGGACCGTCTTGGCACTGCGATTGCTGCGTATATTGATGTGAAACGAAAGGCCAGAAAAGGATACTTCACTTCTTTCAGCCCGCCGCTTCTATCGATCGCTCTCCTCGGGCTCGGCTTGGCTGGAGTGTTGACCATCGGTAGCGCTTCGCCGCAGTGGAAGATCGGCCGCGCAGTCGTCGAATGGCGCGCGCCGTTGGCTGGACAGGCACAACCTGGCCAGACCATTCCTGTGCTAAAGCTGAGCCTACGAAACGAAGGCGGCGCGGGCACACTGCCGGTGCAGATCTTTGGCCGGTGGGCAGCACCGTCCGCGCCGCCCCAATCCTTCACGCTCTTGGGGAGTTATCAACAGCAAGTCGCTCTGACCCTGACGGCGATAGTAGAAGCGCCGCTAACGCCACTTAAGGGGGCGCCAGCAGGAAGATTGGCCTTAGAAGCGGTGGTGATGACCGGTGAGCGCGAAACCGATAGAAAGATGCTACCTTGGAAGTAAGAATGATATAAGTATCGTTGGCTAAATTAGCCAAGTCTTGGCGAGCCAACGAAACAAGCTGGAGGTTTTGGACACCGAGGCGCGGGTAATACTGGCAGATCACAACACATCTGTTAATATCGATGGCGTAACGGAGCAGAGTGTCAAGCTGCGCAGGCGAGCAAACATCGACAAAGCATAGAGAAGAGAGGTTGCCAATGATATTTCAATCATACCGTGCTTTAGCTGGCGTCATTGCGATTGCGTTGCTCTCTTCATGCGCGACGACTGGGGTAAATCCTACCGGGCTCACTGGCGGACAGGTCATGTGTCCCAGTGGACCGCGCCCCGCGCTCGATTGTCGCGGTGTATTACAGCAATACGCGCGGGATCTTAAAGCCGATTTGAATCTCATGTCAAAGGTCCAGATCGGTATCGGTCTCACGACGACGAAGCTGACAGAGGCGGACGCTCTCACCAGCGACCTCTTGCAGCACTCTTACCAGACCTGCACGCTCTATAACGCCTGTATTCTTCCAGCCGAAGAGTATGCGGCTAGGCAGGAACGCCTGCAAAACGTCCAACTCGAAGTGCGGCGTGCGCTCGTCAGCGGTGGATTGGGTTTCGGTCAGCAGCAGAATATCCAGATAAACCCAAATCCAGGACAACCGTTTCCACCTCAGTTTCCCGGAGCTGCTGGTCCGCCACTAGGCTTTCCTCAAGGGGGAACGGCGCCCGGTTTCCCCCAGCCCGGACCTGGAGCCGGATTTCCACCCCAGGGTGGAGCTGGATTTCCGTTCGGCGATCCTAACTTCCCACCGCAAGCCGGTTTTCCTCAACCCCAACAGTTTCCCGGTCCGCCAACTGTTGGCCAAGCACCAACGAGTTTGCCAGGTGCCAACCCCGTTTTTTCTGCTAAGATTCCAAATCCCGCAGGGGGCCAAACAGGCGACGCGATTTTAAACATCTTGCGCGATGGGTCTAACGCGTTTCGCGGGCCGAGTAAATCGCCTGCGTCCAGCGCGAAGACCAAACCCGCTGCCAAACAACCCGCGCAAGATCTCGACGCGACGCTACGCGGCATGGTGCAGTCGTTACGACAGGATGTTGCCAAAAAAAGCCCGGCCCTAGCGTCCGGGCGCGCAGTAGTAGGAAATTTCACCGAGGAAAATCGTCCGTGGGGAAGTCCCTTGGGAGCGATTTTGCAAGATCGCTTGTCGACGATCGTCCTGAACGATGGGCAGTTTAAGCAAGCGACTAGCGTCCCGATGCGCGGTATCACTATCCAGGAGGTTGCCAAGGTTGGCAACGCTAACGACCCAAGGGCGTTAACTTCGCTTTATGACGCCGACCTGGCGATCTCCGGCACCTATCAGCCCCAAGGGGATTCCGTTCTGGTTAAGCTGGTTGCGCACCAGAGCGGCGGCGTCATTGCGCAAACCAGTCGAACCGTTTCTGCGAGCTCATTTCCGGATGTGGTATCGGCAACGCCGCAGAACGCCGCTGAAACCGGCCAGTTGCTAGACTCCCTGGGCCAAATTGGCCCGCGCGCCGACGGGAGAATCAACATCACAACCAGCCGGCCTGGCGCCGGCTCCAGTTATCGTTTGGGCGAGGAGATCACTTTCTTGGTGAGCTCAAACACTGATGGTTATCTTTATCTGTTTCATACCGATGCGGAGAGAAACGTTACCCGAATCTATCCTAATCAGTTTCAACCTCAAGCGATCATTCGATCCGGGCAAACGCTCCAAGTCCCCGCGCCTGGAGCGAATTTTAAATTCGAGGCTTCGCCGCCATTCGGCCTTGAAACCACCTTCGCTATTGTGACGACAACGCCACTCAGCGATGCCGATCTACAGTCGATACAAAACGGCTTCACTGGTCCAAAGCAAGAAGTTCCGGCGGTGTTGAAATTGAGAGGCATCGCGGTAGCGCCTTCGGGAGCCGTCGCGGCAGTACCTCCGGTGCAGTGGAACTCCGTCACCGTACTGGTGCGGCCGTGATGTAATTGAGGGTCGTTGCCGCTAGCCTCTTTTTCATAAACTTGTACGGACGACAGGAGAGCTAAGGTTCGATACAAAAGAAGGCGCTGGGCGTCAAGCATAACAATCATTACAATCTTTCAGGTTCTCTCCGTCTGCCTCACCGACAACTGCCAAAACATGGTACTGATGTTCGCCAGACTACGCCGCAGGTGCTTCGCTACGTCGTTGATCGCGCAGTGATATTCCCACACCGGCAATAAGTCAGATGTGCGGCCTGGATACATTGCCGATCGCCTCGTCAGGGTGGGACGACAAGCAAGTGGAGCTGATCAAACTTTACAACGAGATTTTGGGTTGCAGTAGAATGTGGCTGCGATGAGGAAGACGGAATCTTAATCCGTCGGCGTACGAGCGCGGCGCAGGATTTCCGCTTCGGTGAAAATCAGGCGGCGGCGAAAGGCGATTGGGCTCTCTGCGATGAGCAGTGCTTTGAGACCTTCGATACTTGTCGTGAAATAGAGCGGCGTAGAAAACGCGACGGAGGTTCCGTCCATGCTGGAATATTACGTTTCCAGCGCCGGGCTAGATGCTCGCCAACACCGCCGAGAGACGCATGCTCATTTGGGTCGGGCAAAACTTCGTGCTCGTCGGCGATGAGCGAGGCGGCGTCGCCCCGGCGTAATGCGCCGTAGAACTCGTCGAGAAATTCACGCAAAAGCAAACTAAAGTCTTCCCCGGCGTTACGGCGCCGGGCGACCTCTGCCAAGGTATGAGGGCGCGGCATGTCGTCCTTCCCATTATAACTTTCTGGAATCGCGAACGCAGGGCTGCAGCGATTAGTTCCAATAATCTCCCAATGCCGGAGTTTAGTAATGTTTTACGTCTCGGGCGCAATTATCGAGCGAATCGCGTGATTAGAGCGTTAGATACTAACCAGAGAATTGTTAAACAGAACGAGTTTAAGAAAACGTTATCGCGCCAAGCACGCTAAGCTCGCAAAGGCCTCGCCCACGCCCCCGTTTATTATCAAATTATACCTTGGCGTCCTTTGCGCGAGATACAATCTTTTCCTATCTTCTCGTCGTCGGTAAAATTCAAATATATTTGTCTAGAACTTGTCTTTCTTAAACGACTTGAGCGACGAGGGGCGGCCGCGCAAGGCGTCGTCTCCGGTGACCCGGTCAAAGACATGGACGCCGCGGTTGTGCAGCAACGTCGGTTGCGACACCGCGCGCTTGGCTGTAGCAGCGCAAACTTCACAGCGCTTGAGCGGTTTGGCGCTGACTTTCTGGATCGCTTCGAAGCGGTGCCCCTTGGCGCATTCGTATTCGTAAAGCGGCATGATCGGTGTTAGTTGCTATCATATCGACTTAGCTGTCTCAACGCCGTGCGACTTTAGGCCGTTCTTGCCGCGAAAAAGAAATCCTGGTATAAAACTTCATGTTTGCTCATAAACATTCGAGCGGCGCAAAAAGCCCAGGCCTTGGTCTGGGTTTTTTTTTAACTTAGCGCGGAGATAATCCATGTTAGAACAAGAAGTCTTGCCGGTCGGTTTAACCTTCGATGACGTTTTGTTGATCCCCGCCGAGTCGGCGGTGCTGCCGCGCGACATCGACGTTTCGACGCGGCTCACCGACCGAATCACTCTCAACATTCCGCTGGTGAGCGCGGCGATGGACACCGTGACTGAATATAAAACCGCCATCGCCATGGCGCAGGAGGGCGGACTCGGTATCATCCACCGTAATCTACCGGTGGCGCTCCAAGCCGGCGAAGTGGAAAAAGTAAAAAAATTCGAGAGCGGCATGATTTTCGAGCCGATCACGATCACGCCGGATCAAAAGATCGCCGACGCGCAAGAGATCATGAACAAGTTTGGCATCTCCGGCTTGCCGGTCACGAAAAACGGCAAGCTCGTCGGCATCCTGACCAACCGTGATCTGCGCTTTGAGAAAAAACTCGACCGGCGCGTTTCCGAAGTGATGACCAAAGATAAATTGATCACCGTCAAACCGGGCGTCGGTCTCGATGAAGCAAAAGAATTGCTGCACCAGCACCGCATCGAAAAGCTACTGGTGGTCGATGAGAATTTTGAGCTCAAGGGGTTGATCACGGTCAAAGACATCGAGAAGACCATTCAATACCCTGGCGCCTGCAAGGACCAACGCGGCAGGTTGCGCGTGGGCGCGGCGGTGGGCGTGGGCGCGGATTGGGAAGAGCGCGTCGAGGGTCTAGTGCGTGCCGGGGTCGACCTGATCGCGGTGGATACGGCGCATGGCCATTCGAAAATCGTCCTGGATGTCGTCGGCCAGATTCGCCGCCGTTATCCTGATTTGGATTTGGCCGGTGGCAACGTCGCGACGGCGGAAGGCACGGCGGCGCTGATCGAAGCCGGAGTCAATGTCGTCAAAGTCGGCGTCGGGCCGGGCTCGATTTGCACCACGCGGATAGTTTCCGGCGTCGGTGTGCCGCAGATCACGGCGATCGGCAGCTGCGCCAAAGCGGCGGCCAAGCACAACGTTTCGGTGATCGCCGACGGCGGTATCAAATACTCCGGCGACATTACTAAAGCAATGGCGGCCGGCGCCGACTCCGTGATGATCGGCAGCTTGTTTGCCGGCACGGAAGAGAGCCCAGGCGAAACCATCCTCTATCAAGGGCGAACCTACAAATCCTACCGCGGCATGGGATCGATCGGCGCCATGGGTCAGGGGAGTCGCGACCGTTATGGCCAAGCGGACGTAATGGATTCCAATAAACTCGTTCCTGAAGGCATCGAAGGTCAGGTTCCATACAAAGGTTCGCTGTCGTTTAACATCCACCAACTGGTCGGCGGCCTGCGCGCCGGCATGGGCTATCTTGGCTGCAAGGATGTGGCGGCGTTGCAGAATAAAGCCAAGTTCATGCAGATCACGTCGGCGGCGCTCCGTGAAGGCCATGTGCACGACGTCTTCATTACCAAGGAAGCGCCCAACTACAGAATCGAATGATCCTCGTCCTCGATTTCGGTTCGCAGTACACTCAGCTGATCGCGCGGCGCATCCGCGAGTCCAAAGTTTACTGCGAAATCCATCCGTTCAATCTCGCGCTGGAGAAAATCAAAGCGCTCAAGCCTGAAGGGATTATTCTCTCCGGCGGGCCGGCGAGTGTCTATCAAGACAACGCGCCGAAGGTGAGTCCGGAGCTTTTTCAGGTGGCCGTGCCGTTTCTCGGCATTTGCTACGGCATGGGTATCGTCAATCTCAACTTTGGCGGCGAGGCCGGCCGCGCCGATCGTCGCGAATACGGCCCAGCCGATCTGACCGTCGACAGCGACGCTGACCTGTTTCACGGCTTTTCTGCGAAGGATTCGACCCGGGTGTGGATGAGCCATGGGGACAAGATGATCTCGTTCCCCAAGGGTTGGCAAGTTCTCGCGCATAGTCATAACTCGCCGATCGCCGCCTTCGCCGATCCGACGCGGCGTTTCTTCGGCGTGCAGTTCCATCCCGAAGTGGCGCACACGGCGCGCGGCCGCGAGGTGCTCGATAATTTCGTCTTTCGTATTTGCCACGCCGAGGCCAACTGGACGATGGCGCATTTTGTCGAGACTTCGATTAAGAAGATTCGCGAGCAGGTCGGTGACGGCCGGGTGCTTTGCGCCCTCAGCGGCGGCGTCGACTCCTCGGTGGCGGCGACGTTAGTGCATCGGGCGATCAAAGATCGGCTGATCTGCGTGTTTGTCAATAACGGCCTCCTGCGCAAAAACGAAGCCGAGCATGTCTGTAGCTTATTCGTCGAACGCTTCGGTCAGAGTTTTCGCTACGTTGACGCCACCGAGCCGTTTCTTTCTGAGCTAAAAAACGTCGAAGATCCCGAGGTGAAGCGCAAACGGATCGGCTACAAGTTTATTCAAGTCTTCGAAGAAGAAGCGCGCAAGCTCGGCGATATGGAATTTCTCGCGCAAGGCACGCTTTATCCCGACGTCATCGAGTCGGTCTCGGTGCTCGGCCCGTCGGCGACGATCAAGTCGCATCACAACGTCGGCGGCTTGCCGAGCCACATGAAGTTTAAACTGATCGAGCCGCTGCGCGAATTGTTTAAGGACGAAGTGCGGGTGCTCGGCAAGGAACTCGGCTTGCCCAACGAGATAATTCAGCGCCAGCCCTTTCCTGGCCCCGGCTTGGCGATTCGCGTCTTGGGCGAAGTAACCGAAGAACGACTGAATGTTCTCCGCGACGCCGATGTGATCGTCCTCGACGAGATCAAAGCCGCGGGGCTCTACGAGAAAGTCTGGCAGTCCTTCGCCGTGCTCCTGCCGATCAAAACCGTCGGCGTGGTCGGCGACGAGCGTAGTTACGAAAACGTTATTGCTTTACGGGTGGTGGACAGCCAAGACGGCATGACCGCCAACTGGGTGCCCTTGCCATTCGACCTGCTCGGCAAGATTTCCAACCGGATCTTGAACGAAGTGCGCGGCGTTAACCGCGTGGTCTACGATATTTCCTCCAAGCCGCCGGCCACCATTGAGTGGGAATAGTTTTTTGGTTCTTCCGGGTTTAGTGTGAGGATGTTTTCACCACGAAGGACCTAGCGCGGCTACGCCGCAACCGAAGCGGAGATGAGATTTAACCACAAAGGGTCTAGCGCGGCACAGCCGCAAGCGAAATTCGGAATATCTCCCGCAAAGGCGCAAAGGCCGCAAAGATCGGGAAAATATGGTAAAGATGGTTTGTAATATTATCTATCCTTGCCCTCCGAACTTGGCGTGCTTTGCGTCTTAGCGGGAGGAATATCCGAGTCCGAGGATATTTGACTCCCGGAAAATTTGCGCAAGCCGCGCAAACTTTCAACTATAATAACACGAAGAGCACGAAGTTCGGAATTTTAATCATCCGAACCCTTCGTGTCCGGAGCCTGGCCTGAGCGACGTCGAAGGGTGCTCTTCGTGGTGAAGAAAATAAACTGAACTTGACACATGATCCAGACAAAAGCCTGAACAAGCAATTTTCTCAACTTGGATTTGCCCTTGCCGTATAATCTATCAAGAAGATTTCTTGATTTCGGAGAAGTTTACCGATGACAACTGAGAACGACGAGATCATTGCGATCGATGGTTGGGGTGTTACGCCCGGGACGCCGGAAGTGGTGCGCTTTCTCGAAGGGCCGCAGCGGCGCATGGCCGAGTTGGCGCGGGCAACGCGGATTTTCTTCGAGCTCCTGCGCGGTTTTCGCGCGCTGCACTTCGTCGGGCCTTGCGTCACCGTGTTTGGTTCGGCGCGCTTTACGGAGATTCATCCTTACTATCGCATGGCGCGGATGGCGGGGGCGGAATTGGCGAAGGCCGGCTTCACCGTGATGACTGGGGGCGGCCCTGGCATTATGGAAGCGGCGAATCGCGGCGCAAAAGATGTCGGCGGACGGTCGATCGGCTGCAATATCGTCTTGCCGCAAGAGCAGAAGCATAATCCCTACCTCGATGAGTGGATTACCTTTCGCTATTTCTTCGTCCGCAAAATGATGCTGGTTAAATACTCGTATGCATTCATCGCTCTCCCAGGCGGTTTTGGCACGCTCGATGAAGTGTTTGAGACGGCGACGTTGATCCAGACGGCAAAGATCCGCGAATTTCCCTTGGTGTTGATGGGAAAAGAGTTTTGGCAACCGCTGCTGGAATTTATGTCGGATCGGCTGGTCAAAGCGCGCACCATCGACGCGGTCGATCTGGAACGAATCATCGTGACGGATTGCGCCGAGGAAGCGGTTCAAGCGATCACGGAAGTGGCGAAGAAAAAATTTAACTTGACCTACGGCTCGCGCATGAAGCGGCGTTGGATCTTTGGCGAACGAGAGCCGGCGTGAAAGAGCAGGGGATTGGCCGCAAAGGACGCAAAGAGCGCAAAGGAATAAATCGGAATATCTCCCGCAAAGGCGCTAAGGCGCAAAGGTTTTAAGAAATAAAGTATTTTCCGAACTTGGCGTCTTTGCGCCTTGGCGGGAGGTATATCCGAATCCGATATGTTCTATGATCCATAGCATGAAGCAGATCGCGCAGATTCTTCTTTTCGACCGTAACAACCGCCTGATCATTTATCTGCGCGACGACAAGCCGGAGATTCCCTTTGCCAATCACTGGGATCTGATCGGCGGCCATTTGGAAGAAGGCGAGACGGCGGAGGTGGCGCTCGTGCGCGAAGTGCGAGAGGAGATTGGCCTTGAGCTTGGGCAGTGGCAATTTTTCCGCCGCTATGAATGCTTAGCCGGCGACGTTTTTCCAAACACGAAGTTTATTTACCACGCCCGCATAGATTGCCTTGCCGTGGAGCTCACGCTGTTTGAGGGTCAACGTTTGAGCGCCATTGAGCCGCAAGAAAGATTTACCATTCGTTTCGCAAATATTCTCGGCACTATTCTAGAAGACTTTATCGCCGCGGGTGTTTGGCCGCAGGCTGTGGATAACTCACGAGCGAATAATTTCCACCGATAATTGTCGAGCCCTTGGGTTTATGATAGTGAATGATGCACCGCCATGGAGCACTCTCGTTTCGTTCATTTGCACTGCCATACCGAGTACAGCCTGTTAGACGGGGCCAACAAAGTCGACAAAATGTTTGAGCGCATCAAGGCGCTCAAGCAGCCGGCGGTGGCCATGACCGATCATGGCAATATGTTCGGCGCCATCGAGTTCTACCGTGAGGCCGCGAGCCACGGCGTCAAGCCGATCATCGGTTGTGAAATTTATGTCGCGCCGACCAGCCGCTTCGAAAAAAAGGGCGTCGATAAGGGGCCGAAGGAGTACAACAACCATCTGATTCTCTTGGCCATGAACGACAAGGGCTACCGCAATCTCTGCAAGCTGGTGTCCCTTGGCTACATGGAAGGGTTTTACTACAAGCCGCGCATCGACAAGGATTTGCTCCGAGAACTTAACGGCGGACTGATCGCGCTCAGCGCTTGTCTGCAAGGCGAAGTGTCGCAGGCATTGAACTACGGCAACTATGAAAAGGCCAAACTCGCCGCCGAGCAATACGCGTCGATCTTCGGCGACCGTTACTATATCGAGATCCAAGACAACAAATTGCCGGAGCAGGAAAAGGTCAATCGCCTGCTGGTCGAATTGGCCAAGGACGTTTCGCTTCCCGTGGTCGCGACCAACGACTGCCATTACGGCGAGCGCGCTGATTTCCATGCTCATGACGTCTTACTGTGCGTGCAAACGGGCAAGACGGTGGATGAAGAAAATCGCCTGAAGTTCGATACCGATGAGCTCTATTTGAAGTCCGCCGAAGAAATGGTGCGCGGCTTTGATTGGTGCCCCGGGGCGGTGGAGCGGACGCTGGAAATCGCCGACCGCTGCAATCTTGAGATCGAGTTTGGCAAGTATCACTTTCCGACGTTCACGCCGCCCAAAGAGATCAGCCTCGACGATTATCTCGACGAGC
>JAERMN010000006.1 GCA_016844625.1 Deltaproteobacteria bacterium | reverse complement strand
TCGCCGACATCGGCGCCGGCTCCGGCTACTTCACTTTTCGTCTTGCCCATTTTGTTGGCGCGAAAGGCAAAGTTTACGCCGTCGACGTGAGCCCCGACATGATCCGCCACGTCAACCGACGCATCCGGGAAACCAAAGCGAGTAATGTCGTTTCCATCCTCGCCGATGCCGACGACCCGCTGCTGCCGGATCAGTCGGTGAATCGCTTTTTCATCTGCGACGTCTGGCACCACGTCGAGAATCAGACGAAGTATCTTTCGTTAATGAAGAAGATGCTCAAACCCGGCGGCGAGATCGTCATGATCGACTTTCACAAGAAAGAACTGCCCTTCGGCCCGCCCATGCAAATGAAAATCGCCCGTGAGGATATGATCAAACAAATGGCAGCCAACGGCTTTGGACTGTCCAAGGAGCACACTTTCTTGCCGCACCAATATTTTTTGGTGTTTGCACCGAAGTAGGGGTTCACGGGTTCTTCTTTTGCACACTAAGGTCGTTGCGACGTTTGTAGCCAGATCAGCCAAACTGAGCAGATTGGAGTGTTGGAGTGATGGAGTGTTGGTTCCGGAAAGTTCCGAGACCCATTACTCCAATACTCCATTACTCCATTACTCCAATCGCTTCTCCTCTATTACTCCAATCTTTTCCCCTACGCCTCCAGCTCCGTCCCCACCCCCATCGCCTTCGCCCGCCGGTAAACGAAGTCGGCCGTCGCCGCGTCGAGAATGCCGAACGCCGGATTCAAGCCGACGATGATTTCTTGCTGACTCGTTCGCCCCGGAATTTTCCCGGCGACGATGTCGCCCAACTCGGTGGAGAAATCCACCTCGCTCAACTTACCGGCTTCGACTAATTCAACCAGCGAATGATAGGGCGGCACATGGGTGAGAATGCCATCGTTGTAGGTGGTAATGATCTTGCCACGGAGAAAAGTCTCTTGATCCACTTCTTCCGGGGTATTGCAGAGCACCGTGCAGCCAGGCGAGAGCCACTCGCCTTTCGTCACCGGCTCGAGCGACTTGGTCGCCGTCGTGACGATCTCAGCGCCGCGTATCGCCGCTTCGCTATTTTCAACTTCGCGAACTTTAATCGCAGCACCGAGACGGCCTTGCAAGTATGCGACACATTCCCGCCGGTGCGCCGGCGTTGGACTCCACACGCGCAAATCGCGGATCGGTCGCACCGCGCACACCGCTTCCGCTGCCCAGCGTGCCAAGCGGCCGGAACCGATGAGCGCCAGAGTCGAAGCATTTTCCAGCGCGAGATATTTCGCCATCACGCCGCAGGGCGCCGTGCTGCGCACCGCGTGCACCAAGTGATCGGAGATCAGCGCCGCGAGCTCCATGGTCTGCCAGTCGAAAAGAACCAAAATCACACCGCCGGCTTGCCGGCGCAGGGAAGTTCCCAAGCGGACGCCAAAGCCGATCTCTTCGATGGCGCCGGGAATGATGCGCAGATCGCGCGCCCACGGCCGGCCTTTGCCCATGTTGTTTTTCTCCAGAGGCGGATGCAGCACGCGCACCCGCGGCGCAACCACGGCCTGTCCGTTGCCCACCCGGCGGAAAGCTTCTTCGATGGCTGGCACCACATCGGTCATGCGGAGATCGAGGCGTTGGGTATCGGCGTGAGATAGATAGAGCATGATTTATTCTTTACGATGTTGCCGGGTGAAGGAGCAACCCCCGCAGGGTCTCGTCAAAGTTGCGTTGGGGAGGATTAAAAATCCCTCTACATTTTCTTTACTAAGGGAGATTTTCAATTCCCCTCTTTGAAAACTGATAGTTACCCATAAGTTTTGGCTGGACACGGCGCATGTGGGACACACAACAGATTCTGGTTAACCACTCAAAACCTGGCAACTCCTGGGTTACCCCTCTTTGGAAAAGAGGGGCCAGGGGAGATTTTTTGCGCTCACCCGGCTCCATCGTCCCACAGGGCAGCCGATCTGCTACGAAAAACGCCTCCCCACAGCACAATCAAATCCCCCTTGATCCCCCTTATCCAAAGGGGGAATAGACAAACGGGAGCCATCTGACCCCTAACCCCCGTGTCCAGCGAACACGATTTGTCGGAGGATTAACTTTCGAAAAAGGGGGAAAGGGGAATTTTGGGACACACAGGACTTGTGAAAATCAATTCGCTACGGTGAAACTAACTTTGACGTTGCCGTGTCTGCGTGGCCGTTAAGGTTGAATTGAATAAAGAATTCGATAAAAACGTAAGACCATGAACTGGAAAGATCCGATTGATTTCGAAGCCGGCAATCACGGCAACAAACCGTTTGCGATCCGCGTGCCGGCGCTCGTCGTCACCCGCGGCAAAAACGACCGGCTAAATTTTTTGACCGCGATGTGGTTCACGCCCACCGGCGCCGAGCCGTCGCGCATGGTCGTGGCGATTCAGAAAAAAACCTTGACCTACGATTTTTTGCTAGAGCGCGGCGAGTTCGTCATGAGCGCGCCGACGGACAAGATGATGGACGTCGTCGTCTTCGCCGGCTACATCTCCGGCCACGACGTGGATAAATGGCAAGCCGCCAAGCTCACCGCGGTCAAGCCTTCGAAAATCTCCGTGCCGCTGATCGGCGAAGCGATCGGCAACGTTGAGTATAAAGTCGTGCGCCAGATTCCCTTCGACGACGGCATGGATTTATTTGTCGGCGAAGTGCTCGCGACCCACATCCGCAAAGGCGCGATGGAAGGCGAGCTCTACCGTGAAGAAGCCAATCCGTTACTGTACATGGGCACAAAGTATGACGAGCAGGGTAAATCCATGGGCAAATACTATGGCCATCTCAAGGGAGTCGGCAAAGCTGATTACGACTCGCCGCTGTTAAAAGAATACCTGTCGCGCCCTAAACACCGTCCCGGCAAAAACGACTAAATCGCGCGCTGCGAGGCCAGCATTGTTATTCGTGCCGCGCTAACTTCGCCGCGTCGACGCCGCAAATATAGCCCTGCGTCGCGCAGCGGCCCATGCCATGTTGGTTGAAACCGCCGGCCGATTCGCCGGCACAGTAAAGACCGGGAATCACCTGGCCGTTCATGTCGATCACCCGGCAGCGCGCATTGATACGCAAACCGGCGCGCGTGTCGTGGACGATCAAAGTTCCCCATGCCGCATAGAACGGCGGCGTCTGGATCTTAAACTTAGGCGCCGGCTTGCCGAAGTCCTCATCCACCCCCGCGTCGACGAATGAGTTGTAGCGCTCGACAGTCGCTTGCAACACTTCTCCCTTCATCGGCTTGGCCTGATATTCGTTTTTAATCGCCGTGGCGAGCTCGGCGAGCGTGTTGCCGCTAAAAAAATAACCGTCGGGGTCAACGTATGGCGGAACGACTTTCCAGCCTTCGCGTCCGACGGCGTCGGCATCGAAGATCGCCCACTGCGGCCCGGCACAGTAACTCGGCGGCTCGGAGTACTCATTCATCGCCAATGCGGCGTGGGTAAAATTGTATCTCGTCGGGTTGTACTTGACGTTCTCGGCGTTGCGATAGTCGTTGGGCGTGTAAGGCGTGACTTGGCCGCCCAGATTACCGTGCGGCACGTCGCCCTTGGTCTCGTCGTAAAAGCGCGTGCCGACTTGGTTGACGAGGATCAAGTCCTGCCAATCTTTCACATTGAATCCAGCCGCGCGCACCAGCGGAAAGATCGGGCTCTCCAATTTCCACGTCGTGTAGTTAAATTTCGTCGCCAGCGCCCGCTGGGCGCGCATGGTCGCGCCGTTTTCCAGCGTTTGGTTGGCTAGGCCCCACAGCGATGCGCCGATCGCCATGGCGGCGAGCTCGCCGCTGGCGTCCTGATAACTATACGGCTCGCCGCCCACTTGGATCACCGGCGTCAAGCGCGGATCGAACATGCGGCGAAACTCGATATGGCTGGTGCTGCCGCCGGTAGCGACGATCACGGCCTTATGCGCGCGCAGTTTCATCGTCGGCTGCGTGCTGTCGATATTGCCATCCGAGCGAAAACTTTTGAGCGGCGTGGTTGAACCGGGCATGATGCGCGGACTGTACTGCGCGTTGATACCGATCACGTGACCACCGCTTTTTCCCGGCGACGGTTCGCGGATGATGCTGGTCATCTTGTAGTTCAGCAAAAACTTGACGCCCTTCTTACGCGCGCTCGCTTCGAGCGGCCGGATCACGCCGGTTCCCGCCGCCGCGTTGGGACTTTCCAACCCCGCGCTTTTGGTCCAGAACGCGTGGTTCTCCCGCGGCGCCGAGTTACCGGTCGTCGATGCGCCGTGATTGTCCGGCGCTTTGTCGGTAAACTCGACGCCGTTGGCGAGCAGGAATTCGAAAGTCGTGGCGCAATGATCGGCGAACGCGCGCATCACCGCCCGGTCGTTGTAGCGGAAATCGGGCGAGCCATTGGGTTGGACAACCGACCAGTCGGTGAGATCGGAAAACAGCGTGTCCGGCGAATCGGCAATATTGTATTTCTTCTGCGCGCTCGTCCCGCCGCCCAAAGCCATATGACCGCCGCTCAAGATCGCATGCCCGCCGACATCATAGTTCGCCTCGACAACGAGCACCGACGCGCCGCCTTCGATCGCCTTGATCGCCGCCGGCAGCCCCGCTGCTCCTGAACCGATCACGATCACATCCGCTGCCAGATCCCAGTTGCCATTTGCTGCTTGTGCCATTGCTCCGTCCTTCAGCTAGAGTTCAGATTCGCTTACAACCGTGACGGTTAAAATACAACCCGGCAGGAGAAATTCGAAAAACCGTATTGTTCTTGCGGCAATGCTCCACGCTGTGGTATCGGCATCTTGCGTAGTGTGAATTCAATGACCGGTTCGTTGGCACTCGGGCATTAACTCAGTTAAGCTTTTCAAGCGCGAACCGCAAAAGCAAAGGTGAGGAGAAGTTGACATGGCTAACTTGAACGGAAAAAAATTCAACGTCGGCGGCGTTGCTCTTGATCGTCCGTTTAAGATTCGCCGCCTCGGCCACTTTGGTTTCAACGCCTCTGATTTCGAGGCGAGCCGGCGTTTTTATTTCGACCTGCTCGGCTTTTTTGTCACGGAGCCCGCCGGCGCGGGGTTTTTTGGCAGGCATGCGGGCGATCATCACTCCTTCGCTTTGTTCGACAAGAAGAAATTCAACGAGCGCCAATACGCCGGTCACAATGCCAAACATTTTCGTGAAGAGAACGACATCAATCAGATTACCTGGCAGGTGCAGAGCGTCGCCGAGATGGCTGAAGCGACCAAATATTTTCACGATCTCGGCGTCGAGGTCATGCGCGAAGGACGCGCCGGCGGCGGCGGTTCCCAGTTTCACCTCTATGTGTGGGCGCCGGATGAGCAGATCTTTGAACTCTACTATGGCATCGAACAGATCAGTTGGAACGGCTATGCGCGCCCGGTCGCGATGCGCCACGGTAATAGCATCGCTCCCAGCGAGCCGCAGCTGCCGGACTACCAGCTCATCACCAACGACATAAAGAAAGGCATCAGCGTCCTCGACGGCCATCGGTGGGTGAGTGAGCTGGCGCTAAAATACCGCGTCGACGGCGTGCTGCTGCCGCAGCCGTTTAAGATAACCCGCGTCGGGCCGGTGAAGCTGTTCGTCGACGACTATGAGAAGCTCAAACGCTGGCACATGGAAGTCTTGGGCTTTACCCTGACCGAAGAAGTTGACTGGCAGGGCGAACGCTGCGCGTTCTTACGCTGCGATAACGAGCATCACTCGCTCGGCATTTTCCCAAAATCGTGGCGCAAAAAATTGGGCCTAAGCGAGAAGACATCGAATATGTCCTTCGGCCTCCAGCTCGCCAACTATCAGCAACTCAAAGACGCGGTGAAGTTTCTCCGCGACAACGGCGTGCGCGTCGAAACCGACATCATCCCGCCGGAACTGCATCCTGGCATCGATTATGCTGCCTACGCCTTCGATCCCGACGGCCACTGCATCGAGCTGTATTGCTACATGGAACAGCTCGGCTGGGACGGTAAGCCGCGGCCCAAAGAGCTGCGCCGCAAAGTCGACCCGAATAACTGGCCGGAGATGCTCGAGCCGCTGTCGGACACCTACACCGGCGAGCCGTTCATCGGCCCGTGGGCTTAAGAAGGTAAGGAGTGAATAGTTAGGAGTGAGGAGTAAGGAATAACGCTTCCACCCTCTGAGTGCTTACTCCTGACCGTTTACCCCTAACTTTTTCTGCAATTGTCTTGCTCACCGGATTTGTTGTATAGCTGGCACTGGATAGTTTCGCGTTACGGGTTTCGAGTTCGAATCCGGTAACGCAAGCGTCGAAGCTGCGAATGCGGGAGGAAAAATTATGTACGCGATGCTGATGCGAAACCCGGCGCAGTTGATGTTTCTCTTCACCAGCGCCGCCTTGGCTTATCTGGTATTGCCGCCGTTTTTCTTCATCTTGCATACCAGCTTGGTCACCGACCGCGGGCTCCAGGCGGGCAGCTTTACCATCCAGCACTTCATGAACATCGTCGATTCCCTCGGCGACGTCAGAGTCTTGTTCACCAACTCGATGATCTTTTCGTTCGGCAGCGCGGGCATAGCCATCGGTTACGGCACCTTGCTCGCCTGGCTCGCCGAACGTTCCAACGCGCCGTTTCGCACCGTGGCCTACATCACGGCCTATGTGTCCTTCGCCATCCCGGGGATCATCAAAGTCGTCGGCTGGATCATGTTGCTTGGTCCCAAAGCCGGTATTCTCAATTCCTTCGTCATCCCGATCACCGGCGCGCCGCTGCTCAATATCTTTTCCATGCAAGGGATGATTTTGGTCGAGAGTTTCTTATGGATACCCATCGTCTTTTTGTTGATGTCGACGCCTTTTCGCTCCATGGATCCGTCCCTGGAGGAAGCCGCCACCACCGCCGGCAGCACCGGCTGGCAAGTTTTCAAGAAAGTTACTTTCCCGCTCGCTCTGCCGAGCGTTTTGGCGGTTTTGATTCTGACTTTCATTCGATCGCTCGAAGCGTTTGAAATCCCCGCGCTGCTTGGCATACCCGCCGGCGTCGAAGTTTTTACCACGAAAATCTACTTGCAGATCAGAGGCGGTCTGATTCCTAAATACGGCGAGGCGAGCGCCTATTCAATTATACTCATTACGCTGGTCGCCCTCGGCCTCATTCCCTATTATCGAATCACCAGCAAGACATATAAATTCACCACCATCAGCGGCAAAGCCTATCGGCCGCACCGCTTCGACCTGGGCAAATGGCGTTGGCTGGGCGGATGCCTCATGCTGATCTTACCGGCGCTGCAATTTTTCCCGATCATGGCGATCACCTGGTCGTCATTTTTGCCCTTTGCGCAAGCCCCATCCTGGAAAGCCGTTTCAATGCTCAGCTTGAATAACTATCGCACCGCTTTCGCCGATAGCAGCATCGTCGGCTCGGTGCTCAATAGTCTGACGGTGAGCGTCACCTCAGCGACGATCGCGATCATCATCACCTTTTTCGCTGCCTGGCTGGTCGTCCGCGCGTCAATCAAGGCGCGCTGGGCGCTCGATCAGATGGCGATGCTGCCGCTGGTCTTTCCCGGTATCGTCATGGGCATCGCCATCCTCAAAATGTACCTTTACTTGCCCATACCGGTTTATGGCACGATTTGGATTCTGGTCCTCGCGTTCGTCGCCCGCTATTTACCCTATGGTATTCGTTTTAGCCACTCCGCGCTGTTGAGCTTGCACAAGGAACTTGAAGAAGGCGCCATGGCCAGCGGCGCCAGTTGGTTTCAGATGGTGCGCCACGTAGTCGTGCCGCTGATCTTGCCGGCATTGCTTGCCGGCTGGATTTATATTTTTCTGATCACGTTCAGAGAACTCTCCATCGCACTGCTGCTCTACTCGCCGGGGTCACAGGTCGTAGCGGTGAAGATCTGGGAACTGTGGGACAATGGTCATGTTGGCGAACTCGCCGCCTTTAGTTTGGTGATCGCTATCGGCACCGTGATCGTCGGCTCGATTTTTCTCAAACTGGCGCGGCGCTACGGACTACAGGATTAAGCGCAACTCAATGACGCGGGTGCCAACTGTTTGAACGATTGGAACGGCTTGAATGTTTTGAACCACCGAACCGTTCCAGCCGTTCAAACAGTTCAAATCGTTCAAGCCGATTGATGCACCCGAGGAGTTAGAGCCGTGGATCACAATTTTACGATCATCGACGCCGACGCCCATCACTTGGATGGGCCGGCCTATAAAGATTACTTGCCGGAAAAATTTCGCGCCCGCAGCGGGCCTTACTTCCCGTCCTTCGGTTGGGATATTTTTCTGAACGGCACGACGGGAAGAAAGCCGGCCAATCCTGAAGAGTATTGCAAGGATTTGGACGTCGAAAGAATCGGCGACGCCGTCGCCTATCCGAGCAACGCCCTCGCCATCGGCCTCGTGCGCGAGCTCGATCTCGCCACAGAATTGGCGAAAGCATACAACGATTGGGCCTATGACTTCGGCAAGCAGAGCGGCAATCGGGTCAGATACGCCGCCGTCATCGCGCCACAGGTCGTGCCGGAAGCGATAAAAGAAGTCCGCCGCGCGGTTACGGAAAAAGGCGCGGTCGGCGTGATGATGCCGACCTACGTGCAGCAGGGATTAGATTTGGGCCAGCCGCAATTCGATCCGATTTATGCGGAAGCGCAAGAGCTCGGCGTGCCGGTCGGCTTTCACGCCACCGCGCAAGTCGCGGTCGGCAACACCCGTTTTCACAAATACATCGGCGTCCACATGACGTCCCATCCCTTCGAGCAGATGCTGTCGGTCGTCTCGATCATTTCCAACGGCGTGCTCGACCGCTTTCCCAAACTCAAAGTCGGCTTTCTCGAAGCCGGCGTCGGCTTCTTGCCCTACTGGATGGAGCGCTTCGACGAAAAATATTTGCTGCGCAAGTCCGAAATGGAACCGCTCAAAATGCTGCCAAGCGAGTATATCAAGAACCATCGCTGCTATTTTACCTGCGAAGGCGAAGAGTCCGCGCTGCCGCTGGTGATCGAGCAATTTGGCGACGAGTGCATGATGTACGCGTCTGACTACCCGCACTGGGATATGGAATGGCCGCACAGCGTGAGCCAAGTGGTAAGGCGAAAAGACATCTCGGATAAAACGAAGCAAAAAATTCTTGCAGATAACGCGAAAGCTTTCTATCGGTTTTCCTAGTCCCGAATCTACGCTATCAACGTTGTCTTCTCGCACACGGTGATAAATCTTTCCGTAAGATTTTTCGGCGGAGTCTATCCTGAGTATGTCGAAGGACCTCGAAATGACAGAATAGAGACCGAGAAACGATTTGAACGGCTTGAACTTTTTGAACGAAACTAAACCCACGGAGAATCAATATGGCAGAATTGAAATTCATCAACGCCAACATCGACGAAAACGCAGGCATCGCGTGGCTAACCCTCAGTCGTCCCGAAAAGAAAAATGCTCTGAGCATTGCCCTGCTCGCCGAAATTTCCAGCACTCTCCGCTCCCTCGCTGAAAACGACAAAATACGTTGCATCGTCACCACCGGCGCCGGTGACTCTTACTCGTCGGGCCGCGATCTCTACGACATGCGCGGCCAGGATAATCGCCGGCGCACGCGCGGCTTCGGCGGCGTCGCCGAGATCGTCGACATCATGCGCAAACTACCCCAAGTCACGGTCGCCAAAGTGCGCGGTTGGTGCCTCGGCGGCGGCTTGGCGATGATCAACGGCCACGACTTGGTGATCAGCGCCGACACGGCGAAATTCGGCATGCCCGAAGTCATCCGCGGCAGCTACGGCGCCACCGCGACACCGTCGCTCTTTCACGCGGGCATACCCTTTAAAAAAGCTTTCTTCATTTCCTTAACCGGCAGAAACTTGACCGGTGTTGAAGCCGAACGCGTCGGGCTAGTCTCCGATGTCGTCCCGGAAAAAGAATTGGACAGCTACGTCGAAACCCTCGCGAAGGAACTCGCCAGCCGTAACGGCGCCACTTTAGAGAACGCCAAGATCGCCGGTTACATGCAGAAGGACTTGCCCTTCGACATGGCGCTCCGCGCCGACGACCTAGTCCAACACCGCCTGCGCTACTATACGAATCCATTGAATGACGTCGAAGGCTACCTCCACTCACAAAAAGGCGGCGGCACGGTGAACTATGTGAAGCCGGAGGACAAATGACGCTCGACACAACAACCGCGTGAAGTCAGATTTGCGTGCGCGAGCCTGCTCTAAGAATTGTGGACTGGCGGCACTCAAGGTCATAAGATTTGTCCATGAGTAACCAACCTAAATCCATACCGGCCGGAGAGTTTAGGGCCCACTGTCTCGCACTTCTCGATAAAGTTGCCCGTACCCGCCAACCGCTTATCGTAACCAAACAGGGTAAACCGGTCGCTAAGGTCGTTCCGACCGAAGCACCAAAACCGCGAAAACTCCTGGGTAGTGTAAAGTTTCACGGCAATGCAGTGGATCCGATAATCGATGGATGGGAAATCGAGCAATGATCCTGCTCGATACCCACGCCTGCTTTGGTGGGTTAGCAAGCCCGTCAATCTCAGTCGAGCGGCCCGCCACAGGATCGGAGCTGAAAGCCGGATCGGTGTATGTGCGATCAGTTGCCTCGAGGTGGCAACAGCAGTCGAAAAGGGACGCATCAGCCTGGACCGAGAGCCGCTCGAGTGGTTCGAACAGGCTTTAGCGCTACCGAAGGTGGAGTTGATGCCACTGACCCCACCGATTGCCGTAAAGGCGACTCAATTGGGCAGAGCTTTTCCAGGCGACCCTGCGGATCGTCTCATTGTTGCAACCATGATTCTCGAATCAGCCGCGCTCATCACCAAGGACTCTAGAATACGCGATTATAAGGCGGTGATTACTATTTGGTAGATAACCGGAAGTTCCCGGCAAAACAACTTACGTCCCTTGTAGGGGGACATCTGTTAATCGAAAGGTTTTGCCGTATTCCGCCACAAAGCCTGCGGGCTATATCAGCAAGCGCAACACTTCTTATTCTGAGGTCTCGTAGATCGCGATCCCGAATTCCCGACGCTCAAAGCGCTGGGCGCAGTTCGCTCGTACCTTACAAGCGCGGCGAGGCACCGATGGAGCGCCATACTCGGCGCCTCCACAGCAACCTACGCTACCAAGCAGAGGTGAGTGAGTGGTGCGGCGCGCGCGGATTTGCTCTGCGCATCACCAACGAAGGTCACCACTGGCAGCTCACCAAAGACAAGTTTGTCGCCGAATGGTGGCCGTCGAGCGCGAAACTTGTCATCAACAAGCGATGGAGTGAGGGCTGCCACTGTCATGACTTCCGCCAAGCGCTGGAACTGATCGATCGCGTCTGTGCGAAGCCGCAACGTTTGAATGCGGCAGCGAGCCTTGACTCCCGTTAGGCTTTTTGATGAGAATCTTCTTGAGCGGCGGCCACGGGTCCAAATACTGGGAAGAGATTTTGATCCCAGGGCGTTAGGACAATTCCGAAAGGAATTCAAATCCTGCAATCAGGAGCGCCAATCTCATTGTGGCGCCGCTCATCATAAATCCACGAAGTCTCAACGACTTTCCAGCGACCGCCACAAATACCACGACGCAATCGATCGGTACGGCCGCCACACTTCGGCGACTCGCGGCAGTAGCGTTGCCGATTTCCGCTTCTTACCGTAAAGATTTCCGGCCGCGCGCTGTAACCCCGCGTCACCAACCGCAAGCACATCTAATCGCTTTAGTCCGAACAGCAAAAACATCTCGGCGGTCCAGCGGCCGATGCCAGGAACAACAACGAGTTTTTCAATTACGGATTCGTCATCGAGCGAAGTGATTTCGTGGAATTCCAGCCGTCCGTCGCTCACATGCATTGCCAATTCTCGAATGTACCTGGTCTTGGCCCGCGACAGTCCGGCGCCGCGCAACGATTCAATTGAAGTCGACAGCACTTTGCGTGTTTCAAACGGCACGCCGACAAGTGCGCCGACGCGCTGTTTGATCGTCGCCGCGGCTTGGGTCGATAGCTGCTGGCTGATGATCGAGTTGGCGAGCATGTGAAACGGCTCGAACTCGCGCTCGGCGAGCGGGCAGTGGCCGTGCCTAGCGATCAGCCGTTTCATGATCGGATCGACTGTCTCCAAGTGCCGCTCGGCTTTTCGAATCGCGTTGTCGACCACAGCCCGATCCAATAAATCGGCGTGGGCGGAATTCCGCTGGGGCGCTTTTACTTTCACGGCTCGCCGAAGAACCTGACTGCGTTGTCGTAAAGAATCTTGCGTTTCTGGGTGTTAGTAATATCTGTGCGCGCAAGAATTTCCTTCGCGGCGTTGTGCCGCCCTTCGCCATGCGGCAGGTCGGAGGAGTAAAGAATTTGATCTTCGCCGAGTAATGCGATTTCCTGCGGCAGCAGCTTGTCATCGGCTTCGCCGGCAAGAAAAATTCTTCCCGACTTGGCGTACTCTTCAATAGTCCTTTGGGGTACTTCGCTCTTGATCGGCATCTGGCTGCGGTCGATGGGCAGGTAGTGATCGAGGCGCGGCACCATGTAGAGAATCCATTCGGCGCCGAATTCGAGAAAGCCTACCTTCAGGTTTGGATAACGGTCGAGCATGCCATGGCCGACGATGGCGACGAACGCCATTTGCGCCGGCAGGCTCATGCCGATGCCGTGCGCATCGAACAAGCCGTTGCACACTTCGGCAAAGGGCGGAAAGCTCATGCCCATATGCACGCACAGCGGCAGGCCGGAACGGTCGAGTTCGTCCCACACCGGCGTGAAGCTGGGATGGCAAAGTAATTTATCGCCCGCGGTGCCGTAAACCACCGCGGCGCTCGCGCCAAGCTTTTTCATCTCGTTGATCGCTTCGCATCCCTGTGTAGCGTCGCGTAGCGGCAACAACCCAGCCCACTTGAGCCGCTTCGGCGCAAGTGAACATTGCTTACCAACGTAACGATTGTACGAACGCATCAGCGCTGCTTCGAAACCGGGGTCGCTGGTCATGCGCGCGTAGAGCGTGGTCGGATAAAGCATCTGGCGGTCGATGCCCATGTAATCAAGGCCGCGCAAGCGCGCGTCGGTATCGGATAGATCGAAACCGCTCAGGGGAAATTCCGCGCTGTGGGTCTCGGCGCCAAACTCTTCGAGAACGCGCGCCGGTTCATTGCCGGGCTGGCTGCCGGGGCCGAGCGCATGGGGAATGATTTGCCCTTCGACCAGCCAACCGTTGGTCCAACGTCCCATGTCGGAGACATCGTGCACGCGGGTCGGCCGCGGCCGGCGCGGCGCATACTCTTGCGCCAGCGTCTCCCACATGCGCGGGCTCATCATCGCGTGGGCGTCGGCGTCATAAAGGCGATAACCTTGCAACATCGTAAGCTCCGTCGACAATTAATGCAGAATCGGTTTCACCACGCAGACAGGTTTCGAAAACAAAGATGGCAATTTACTCGCGCCAAGGCGCAAAGGTAAGAAGAAATATTTTCCGAACTTGGCGCCTTTGCGTCTTGGCGGGATAAATTCCAAATCCGTTCTCTTTGCGTCCCTTTGCGTTCTTTGCGGCCAATCCTCCGACTTATCTTTAGCGCAACACTTTGCGCTCAGCGAGGTCGCGAATCGCTGCGCTCGAAAGTCCTAGCAGCTCGCCGAGCACCGTCTCATTATCTTCGCCGGCAACGTGAGCATAGCCGCTCGGCTCGAAGCCATGCTCGGTCAAACGCGCTGACGGGCCGGCGCGGGTCACCCATCCGACCTCAGGATGAAACACTTCTTGGGCAAAACCACGCTCGCGCAGATGCGGATCGCGATAGATATCCTCCGCCGTCTGAATCACGCCGGCGGCGATGCCGTCGCGTTGCAAGATCACCATCACTTGGTGCGGCGTATATTTCGCGGTCCATGACTCCACCGCGGCGTCGAGCTCGCGCCGATTGACGATGCGCGCTTCGCGATCGGCAAAGCGCGCATCGGCGAGCCACTCGCGATGGCCGACGATCTCGCAAAAGCGCATCCACTCTTCCTGCGTGCCGACCGCAATGACACACCAGCGGTCGTCGCCTTTGCAACGGTAACATCCATGCGGCGCCGCGTTGGCGCTGAAGTTTCCCTGCGGCGCGGGCTCACAGTCATGAATCAAATAATCCAAATGGGCCGGTCCGATCATCGCTGCCGCGGTCTCCGCTTGGGAGATATCGATGTACTGGCCTTTACCCGTGCGCTGGCGATAGTGCAGCGCGGCGAGTATCGCCAGCGCACCGTAGGAGGGCGCGATGTAGTCGGGAAACGCGGTCTGGCAGCCGGCGCCGGGCCGTTCGATCTCGGGATCGCGCCACAAATAAGCCATGCCGGAATAAGACATGAGAATCGGTCCGAAGCTGACATAGTCGCGGCGCGGCCCGGTTTGACCGAAAGCCTGCAAGCTCGCGAGAATAATATCCGAACGAATTTCTTTGAGTCGCGGATAGTCCAATCCCCAGCTGCCCATCACCCGTGCGGAAAAATTCTCGACCACCACATCCGACTTGGTGATGAGTTTTTTCACCAGCGCCACACCGTCGGGATTTTTCATATCGACGGCGATGCGCTTGCGGTTGCGATTGGCCTCCAAATCCGCGGCGATCTGAAAACGTTGACCGCGCTGCGGACTGCGCGGCACTCGGCCCGCTTCGATGCTGACCACCTCGGCACCCTGTTCGGCGAGCAGGCCGGCAAGGGCGGGACCGACGATACCGGTGGGAAAACTGATGACGCGAATCCCCTCGAACGGCCGGCGCGCCGCCGCTGGGCGCGCAGCGCTCGACTCAGCGAGCCAATCCGATGGCTGTGAGAATTCTCGCTCGACCCGGGACTGATGTTCACCGAGTAGCGGCGCGCCCCGTTCGATGCGCCATGGGCTTTCGGAAAGTTTATAAGGATCGCCGGGGAAACGATGGCGGCCGAGCTTGGCGTGATCGACTGCCGTGACAAAACCGCGGTGCTCCGTTTGTTCGTCGGCGAGAAATCCGCTCGGTGGATTGATCGGCGCCGCCGCCAATCGGAGCGATTGAAACTCATCGAAAAATTTCTTCACGTCGTAATTGAGCGTGCGCGCTTCGACCAGCCGGTCAATGATCTGGCGCAACGGAAAGCGGTTCTGAACATTTTCATATTTCGGATCGAGCAATTCCGGCGGGCGGCCGAGCCATTCGACAAACCTTTTCCAATGATCGGTTTGATTGACGAAGATGCGCGCATAACCGTCGCGACATTGATAGGTCTCCGCTACCGTGGTCGACTGACTGTGACCGCTGCGCTCCGGCACTTCGCCGGTGACGCTGTAGCGCGTGATGATGCGCAAGAACGGATCAGCAACCAGAACATCTTGCAGCGAGACGTCGATATGCTCACCCTGTCCGGTGCCGCGCCGATTGAAGAGCGCGACCAAAGTCGCGAAGGCTGCGTGCACGGCACCGAGATGATCCGCCACATCGCACGGCCCCATGAGTGGCGCCCGCCCCGGATGTCCGCAGAGATTCATTAACCCGCCCATGGCGAAGGCGACGATGCTCGGCGCTTTGAAATCGCGATAGGGACCGCTTAAACCAAAGCCGGTGATCGAGGTCATGATCAGGGCAGGATTGAGTTCGCGTAGCGCCGCGTAGCCAAGTCCATTTCGTTCGAGATGGCCAACGGGTTTGTCTTCGATCAAGACATCGGCGTGGCGTGCGAGCTCGCGCAAAGTTTGGCAACCTCCTTCGTCCGCCAAATTGAGCGTGATGCCCCGTTTATTGGTGTGATAGGCCGCGAACGACAAACTCGCTTCGGGATCGGCGATGCCGTTTTTAAACGGTCCCTCATGCCGCATCGGATCGCCGGCAGCAGGTTCAATGAGAACAACCTCGGCGCCCAGATTGGCGAGCAAAAGCCCGCAATACCCACCCATCCGCCCGGTCAAGTCCAGCACGCGCAAACCGGATAACGCTCCGGTGGCAGTATTCGTTTCAGCCGCCATATGTCAACTCCATGATCGTGAAAGTTGCCGGAGTATATTTGCAGACCTCTACAAGAAACAAGAGATGGGGTGGAAGATGGTAAGGAGTAAAAAGTAAGGGGTAAGGGGTTTCGGATGGGAGGTCTCCTTACTCCTCACCCTTCACTCCTTACTTGTTAAGGTTTTTCGGCGGGCACCAAAGCGCCGCTGGCGTCGTAGACTTCCACGGCGCCGTACTTTTCCAGGATAGTTTTTATTTTCGTTGCGTCGCCGACGGCGACCAGTTGCAACGTCTCGGGATTCAAATATTTGAGCGCGACTCTTTGGACGTCTTCGGCAGTCACTGCGGCGATTTTGCTGGAGTAAGTATCCCAGTAATCAGCGGAGAAGCCGTAGAGCTTGCGCGCGATGGCAAAGTTGAGCACCCGCGACGGCTGCTCCAGCGAGAGCGCAAAGCTGGCAACGATGGAGCGCTTGCTCTCTGCCAATTCCTTGCTCGGCACGCTTTCGTCGCGGATGCGTCGAATCTCTTTGAAAAACTCCACCAGCGCGCCGTCCGTCACTTCCGTCCGCATGTTGCCGCCGGCGCGCCACGGGCCGGGATAACGGAGCGCGGAGAAATCGCTATAGACGCCGTAACTGTAACCCTTCTCCTCGCGGAGATTTAAAAACAGCCGCGCCGATGCGCCGCCGCCGATGACATCGTTCATCACGACCATCGCAGTGTAATCCGGACTGCGCCGGTCGATGGCGATATTGCCCAAGGCAACCGTTGTTTGCACAGAATTGGGCCGGTGCACGAGCAAGACTTTACGCGCGCTGGCCGCCACCGGACCGCGTGGCCAAGCTGGCTTCAGTTCGGATTTCTTCCAGCCGGCTAAACGCTTCTCGATCTTGGCGAGTAAATCTTTCGCGCGCACGTCGCCGGCGATGCCGAGAATCGCGTTTTTCGGCGCATACCGTTCGCTATGCCATTGGATCAAAGCCTCACGCGTGAGCGCGTCGAGAGATTCCATCGTCGCCGACACCCTGGCCGCCGGATGATCGCCATAGACAGCGCGGTTGAACCGCTCGCTCAAGAGAAAATTCGCTCCCGAGCGCTGCTCGCGCAGCTGCACGCGCATGCGCTGCTTGAGCTTCTCCAACTCGTCGGCGGGAAATCTTGGCTGAAGCAACAGATCGGTGACGATCGCGAACCAAGCATCGAAGTTATCGCTTAAGCCCGCGGCGCTGAGCACGACATCCGGAGAACCGAACGATGCCCCGGTACTAATCGATGCGCCAAGACGGTCAATCTCTTCGGCGATCTGGAGACTCGTCTTAGTTCTCGTCCCTTCGCGCAGCATCTGCGCCGTGGCGTTGGCCAAGCCGGCCATGCCCGCGGGTTCCAACAGCGCGCCGGCGCCGCCGATGTGAAGCTGCATCGAGATGTACGGTGCGCGGCGATCCTCGAGAATCAGCACTGTCAGTCCATTCTTGAGTTTCGCTTCCACCGGCTTGGGCAGTTTTATTTGTAGTATATCGCGCGACACCGGTGCGCGATCTTTGCGCTCGACCTTGCTTGGTGAGACGGCCGCGTCTTGAGCGAGAAGCGCCACCGGCGCCATCCAGCCGAGCACCGCAATCAAGCAGAAAACGCTTGTGATTCGTTGTCGAAAAGGAACTTGCATACTCATTCGTCGAAAGTTTTGACCTTGCTAGCCTGAATTATT
>JAERMN010000652.1:2300-3979 GCA_016844625.1 Deltaproteobacteria bacterium | reverse complement strand
GGCGCGGGCGGCTCGCTGATGCGGCCGAAGCGACGGCGATAGACAAAGATATAGAGCAAGCCGGCGGCGGCGATTTGCCCAACACACCAGCCCCAAGGCGTTTTTGAAAAGGCCCACGCTAGGCTGATGGCGCTTTTTTTGACGCCGAAGCCGTGATGATGCTCGTCGAAGTAAACTACGCCGTTGCCCCACGTTGCCGCGAGAGTCACTAACCAAACCGCGTTTTCAGCGGCGCGCAGAGCTCGGTTATTCATCACAGTCGGATCGGCGATGGCGACGATGCGCCCTTGGCCGATGGGGATCTCCAGCGCAAGCACGGCGTTATCTGACGCGGCGGCGAGGACTTTCGCTTCGCCGGTGGCGCTAAAGTGCTGCTGCCACCTAATGTTTAGCGGCCCGCTCGGGATCGACGGGCCGTTAACTTCGCTGGTGTTGATTCGTCGCGATTTAGACCATTGTAGCGCCGGCGCGTGGGTGAGCAGGTAGCTCAGTTTTTTTGCGTTCGATTTATTTTCCTGCTCGCTCGGTGGCTTGTCGCCGCTTTGGTTTGCCGTCCGCTGGCGCACTGGCCAGTCGTCGCTGCTGGCCAGAATCAATTGCCCACCATGAGACAGCCAGCGGTCAAGATGCGCTGCTTCAGCTTTTGACAATGGCAAAAGCGGGCTTGCGACGATCAACGTACTGGCAGCGTGCGGCTTGTCGGGCGCTCGGCTGCGGGAAGTAGTTTTCGCATGACGAGCAACAATGCCCGCGCGCCGCTCGGATCGGTGAAAAATGTCGACGGGCGGCGCAGCATTTCATCGGAGCGCCGTTCGCCGGAGAGCGAAGCCAACACCGCCGCGAGAATAAATAGCAGAACAATCGCAGCGCCGGCGAGAATCCAATTGCGCTTATCGAACTTCATTGGCATTCCCCTGGGCGCTTTCTCTCGTCATGGCGTCGACACGGTGAACTAGATGTTCTACGGAAGCGGCTGCAGTGGCTTGATGCGCATAAACCGCGCGCTCGTAGACCGCGGTCAACTCGGTAAAAGTGGCGTACCAGGGATGACTCGCGGCGCATTCGCGCAGGTAATACGAGTTGGTTTTCCAACCGGCGAACTTAATCGCGCCCCGCTCGTCCAACAGGCCGAGCATGACCCGATGGGCGATCCACACGGCGCGGCGCAGATTGCCCTCTTGGAGCAAACGTAGTGCGAGCTCCGCCGCTTCGCGCCAGTTTGTCGCGGCGCCTTGCAAGATTTCCCAGCGAGAAGAACGCAGTGGTGGTGGGTTGCTGCGACTGCGTTTCCACGGCATCAAGTCGCCAAAAGCAAGATAGAGGAGATGGATCAACAAGAGCAGCAAAAGAATCACGACCAGGATGGCGAGCACTCGGGCTAACTGCGGATTGGCGGCGGCCCAGGCTTCCAAGTTGTTAAGCCAGTCTTTGATCATGTTGCCGAGGGCGACGAGCTTTTCGAGCCACGGCCATGGTTCGTTGAACTCCGGCTGATTGATAATCTGCCGAGTAACGTTGCGGATCGTTTCGGCATCGGGGACTTGAGCGGCGGCGAGCATCAAAAGTTAGGTTCTTCCGTGATTACTGTGAAGGAACTTTCACCACAGAGACCCAGCGCGGCAGAGCCGCAACCGAGAAAAAAGTTCGGATAATGTAACCACATAGGGCCTAGCGCGGCA
>JAERMN010000652.1:0-2275 GCA_016844625.1 Deltaproteobacteria bacterium | reverse complement strand
CCCGGAAAATTTGCCCAAGCCGCGCAAATTGTCAACTATAGTAGTACAAAGTTCACATAGAATAAGGAAGATTCGAAATCGGAAATTTAACCGCAAAGAACGGAAAAAGGAATCGGACTTGTAGGGACAACCCCCTGTGGTTGCCCTTCCGATACGCGGGAGGAATATCCGGATCCGAGGACATTCAATTTCCGGAATATTTAAGCGGCACGCTATAACAAACATGTTGGTGTTAGTTTTTGGATAGCAATACAGAGTTCGCAGAGGGCTTGTTCAAGATGATCTCGTTATACGAACTTCTCGACGACCCCAAAATCAAAGATTGGGCGCGAGCGCTGGCGCCCTGGGGTCCGTGGCGGTGCCGAAGGAGCGGCTGAGCATTTCCAAATCAAATCCCTCTTTGCGAATGCGCAGATCGTAATAAAGGAGAATGTTCGCGACGATGCCTAACGGAGTAAGCAAAATCGTTACTAAGCTATCGATCGCACTGCCGAAGATCGCGCCGCCGGTGGATTCGACGGTCAAGACTAGTTTGGCGATGCTGCCGACGCCGGAGCTCAGCAGCACCACGAGCAGATTGATCACCACCATGATCGCGAACACTTTGCCGCGCTGGCCTTTGGCGAGCTCGGCGCTGCGCTTGAGGCTAGGGCCGGCTTGCAGTCCTTCGACCATGACAGCGGGGATGATCAGCGCATAGGAAAGCGACCAGAGAATTCCAGGGACGATTAACAGAATGAAACCGATCATGATGCGCACGCCGGCGCTGAGTTGGGCGATGGACATCGTCCAGAGATTTTTCAGCGCGCGTTGCAGCGCATCGGCGCTGTTCACTGGGTTACCCAAGTAACGTTCGCTGATGGCGAAGGTGGCGGCGCCGGTCGAGATCGGTAGCGCGATACTCGCCCATAAAATGATAAAGATCACTTGGGCGACGAGCGCTGACAGGCTAGCGGTCAGGCTGATAGCGCCGGTGAGACTCGATTGAATCAGCAACATCAAGGCATACAGCGGCACATAGGCGACCGCCGTGATGCCGAGCAGAAGCGAAAAATTATTGGCGTAGAGCCGAAAGGCGCGATCGAGCAGCGCTCCGGTGGTCATCGCTTCGAAACGGGGCATGCTGGTCGAATCCATCCAGTGTCCTCCCGGTTAGCGGGTCTAATCAAAATCCGAAATCCGAATATCGAAATTCGAAACAAACTCAGAGACAAATAAGTCTCAAATTCGGAAAATCCAAAACACCGAATTCGAATGAAGCTTGTTTGGAATTTTGCATATTTTTGGTTATTTGAAATTGTTTCGAATTTCGGATTTCGTGCTTCGAATTTTTTGCTCTTGGCGTGCTTTGCGTTGGTTGTCCGTCCCACGTCCGACGAACAAAATTATAGCACAGCCGTCGATGCCGGGGAGAAAAAGTTCGCGGCCGCCGCTGCAAAAGTTTTACTTAAAAGTCCGGATCGTCCAGCTCCCGGACTGGCCGGTGCCGGTCCATAACCCGCGCACGGCGTCCTTGATCGCCGCCTCGAACATTTCCGTAAACCCCGCTTTCTTCACTTGCGCCAATTCAGCAGACCAGCTGCCACTAAAATGGCCCTGGCGTCCTTCGGCGGACGCGCGCCAGGTGCCGTTCGCACCCGTCGTGTGCATCTCGGCAGACCAGCCGCCGCTCAGTACGGTGGCGCCGTTGGCGTCCTTGAGCGTCCAGAATCCGCGCGCGGCGCGTGCAGTTGCATTGGCTGCGACGGTGAAAGTGCCGACGAACGTCTGGCCGTCTTCGGTGCGCGCCGCCCACGACGATGACACCGCCTCTTTTTCTCTAAACGTATCTTTGACTTGGCTACTGACAACAACGTCGACGCCGCGCACCCAGCCGACCAGCCCTTGTTTAGTGCGCACCATGTACCAGACTTCTTGACCGACGCTTTCAAACATGGGCGTGAGCGCTTCGCCTTTTTGCAGCCGGCTAAGCGGTTCGCTCTGCAGATCCTGCTGCGCGTAAAGCGGCACGCCGGAGTCACGCGCGGTCAACGCCGGCGACGACTCGCCGGCACCGGCGCCGGCGGACATGAGAAACACCAGAAATAGTCCCAAAAAGGAACGGCGCAGCTGGTCTAGCCAAGTGCTCATAGAATTCTCCCTGGAAAAGATGGATCACGATCGCGACGGTCTGTGTAGATGAAATAATTCTAGCCTATTTGCTTTGGCCGCGTCACTAAAAGACTTGATGATGCGCGTTAATTTATTTGCCGCGGTGCGGGGTGCGCGTGGTGGG
>JAERMN010000199.1 GCA_016844625.1 Deltaproteobacteria bacterium | reverse complement strand
CACCGTCGGCTTATCGGATTCGCCGGGAACCCCGTCCGCAGTGTTATTCGACCATCGAAGCGATCCATCAGGTGATCGAACTGTTCACGCCTTGTCTCGATCATCAAGCTCCATTCTTTAAGCCTCATGACAATCTTCTCGCCGTTTTGCGGACCGTGATAGACCGCCAGTTGACCTTTACGGCTTAAGCTCACTTTGCCTTCGCCCCCCCCCGGTCTGATCACTGGTGGCGAAATCAGACATTGTCAATATCACAATATTCGCATATAATGATTGTCCAAGAGACGATCCATGGACTTTGTTCGTACACTCAAGGCTTTGGCCGATCCTTTGCGCCTGCGGGTGCTTGCCGCGGTGGCGGAAGAAGAGTTGACCGTCGGTGAGGTTCAAGAGGTGGTGGCCTCGGTGCAATCGTCAGTGTCGCGCAATTTGGCGATGTTGCGCGAAGCTGGTTTCATACGCGACCGCAAGGAAGGCACCAACGTGTATTTTTCGGTGCGTCCGGATATGGCTGCGCCGGCGCGCGAACTTTTTAAGTCGCTGCAATCACACTTTGCTGAAATCCCGGAAGTCAGACGAGATCAAGCGCGCTTAGCGGAGTGCCGCCGCCGAAGACTGCGTCGCTCGGCGAGCTATTTCGAATCGGTAGCCGGGGACTGGGAGCGTATTCGTAAAAGCTACTTCGACGATCGCGTGACTTCATTGGCCATCGAGAAACTCTTGCCGCGTGATTTGACCTTGGCGGATATCGGTTGCGGCACGGGTAGTCTGACTTTCGAACTGGCGCGCTTCGCGCATAAGGCGATCGGTGTCGACTTATCGACGGAAATGCTTCGGCGCGCGCGCGGAATCGCCAAAGAGCGGCAGATTCACAACGTCGAGTTCCAACAAGGCGACGCGCTCAAGTTGCCGTTGGCTTCGCACAGTGTGGACGCGGCGTTTTGCGTCATGGTGCTGCATTTCTTGCCCGATCCGGCGCGCGCCATCGCGGGTCTGTGTCGCATCGTTCGCCCGGGCGGATCGGTAATTCTCGTCGACTTGGTGCAGCACAAGCAGGAGTGGATGGGCGAGCAAATGGCGCACCAATGGCTCGGCTTCGAGCGCAAATCGATTGAACAGTGGTTTCGCGAGGCTGGGACTACAGACTTGGATTACGATCTCACGGGTTCGTACGCCGGTGAGAAGCTGGCGCGGAACGGTAACCGACCGGTGGAGATATTCGTCGCGCGGGCAAGTCTGCCGGCCAAAACAGCGGGTAAATCATCTAGGAAAGCCAAGAAATGAACCAAACCGAACAAACACTCAGAGAACTCTTGTCCGAACGCATCGTCCTGCTCGACGGCGCCATGGGGACGATGATCCAGGCGCACAAGCTTGACGAGAAAGGCTTTCGTGGCGCGCGCTTCGCGAATCATGGCAAAGATCTCAAGGGTTGCAACGATCTACTTTGCCTCACGCAACCGGACTTGATCACCGATATTCACGCTCAGTATCTCGAAGCCGGCGCGGATATCGTCGAGACTAACACGTTCAATTCGACTTCGGTGTCGATGGCCGACTACCAACTAGAGCCGTTTGTTTACGAGATGAACGTCGCCGGCGCGCGGGCGGCGAAACGAGCGGTTGAGCGGGTCATGGCGAAAGAACCGGGGCGAATTTGTTTCGTCGCCGGCGCCATCGGCCCGACGAATCGGACGTGTTCGATCTCGACGGACGTCAACAGCGCGGCGACCCGCGGCGTGACTTTTGAAGAACTGGTCGATGCCTACTACGAGCAGGCGCGCGGTCTGGTTGACGGCGGCGCCGATGTTCTTATGGTCGAAACGATCTTCGACACGCTTAACTCCAAAGCCGCGTTTTTCGCCATCGCCAAGCTTTTCGAAGAGCGGCAAATTCAATTGCCGCTCATGGCTTCCGTCACTTTTATTCAGCCGGGCAGCAATCGCGGCGTGACCGGACAGACCGTCGAGGGTTTCTGGAATTCCATTGCCCACGTGCCGCTGCTCAGCGTCGGCATGAACTGCGCGCTCGGGCCCAAAGAAATGCGCCCGCTGATCGAAGAGTTGGCGCAGATCGCGCCGACCTACATCAGCGCGCATCCGAATGCCGGGTTACCCGATCCGTTGCTGCCCACTGGTTTTCCGGAAACTCCCGAGTCGCTGGCGCCGCAGTTGCGCGAGTGGGTCGCCAACGGCTGGCTCAATATTGTCGGCGGTTGTTGCGGCACGACGCCGGCGCATATCGCAGCGCTGGCGGCCGCGGTCAAAGGCAAAGCGCCGCGGCGGGTTCCTGAGGTCGAGCCTTATCTACGACTGAGCGGGCTCGAAAGCGCGACGGTTCGTCCAGAATCGAACTTTGTCAATATCGGCGAGCGCACCAACGTGACCGGTTCGCCGATCTTCGCCAAAATGATTCTCGCCGGCGATTTCGAAAAAGCCGTGAGCGTAGCGCGCCAGCAGGTCGAGGGCGGCGCGCAGATCATCGATGTCAACATGGACGAAGGCATGCTCGACTCCAAAGCCGCGATGGAAAAATTCCTGCGGTTGATCGCCGGCGAATCGGACATCGCGCGGGTGCCGGTGATGGTCGACAGCTCCAAGTGGGAAGTGATCGAAGCCGGACTCAGGTGTGTGCAAGGCAAGGGTATCGTCAATTCGATCAGCCTCAAAGAAGGCGAAGAGAAATTCATCGCCCAAGCGAATCTGATTCGGCGCTACGGCGCGGCGGTGATCGTCATGGCCTTCGATGAACGAGGACAGGCGGACACGCTGGAGAGAAAGATCGAAGTTTGCACGCGTTCGTACAAAGCTCTTACCGAAAAGGTCGGCTTCCCGCCCCAGGACATCATTTTCGACCCAAATATTTTGACCGTTGGCACCGGCATCGACGAACATAACAGCTACGCGGTGAATTTCATCGAGGCGACGCGCTGGATCAAGGAGAATTTGCCGCTGGCAAAAGTCTCGGGCGGCGTGAGCAACATTTCGTTTTCATTTCGCGGCAATAATCCGGTGCGCGAGGCGATGCACTCGGCGTTTCTCTATCACGCAATCAAAGCCGGCATGGATATGGGCATCGTCAATCCCGGCATGCTGACCGTGTACGAGCAAATTCCCGCCGACCTGCTCGAATTGGTCGAAGACGTGTTGCTCAATCGGCGCGCCGATGCGACCGAGCGGCTGGTCGCTTTTGCCGAGACGGTGAAGGGAAACGACAAAGTAGCGGTCAAAGACGATTCCTGGCGTGACGGCACGGTGGAAGAGCGCTTAGCGCACGCGCTGGTCAAGGGGCTGACGGATTTTATCGATCGGGATGTCGAAGAAGCGCGGCAAAAGTATAGTAAGCCGCTCTACGTCATCGAAGGGCCGCTGATGGACGGCATGAACGTCGTCGGCGACCTGTTCGGTTCCGGCAAAATGTTCTTGCCGCAGGTGGTCAAGAGCGCGCGGGTGATGAAAAAAGCGGTGGCGTACTTAACACCGTACCTGGAGGCGGAAAAGCACAAAGCGCAGGATACTTCCAAGCGCACCAAGTTAGTGTTTGCCACGGTCAAAGGCGATGTCCACGATATCGGCAAAAACATCGTCGGCGTGGTGCTCAGTTGCAATAACTATGATGTCATCGATCTCGGCGTCATGGTGCCGGCGGACAAGATCATCGACACGGCGATCGAAGAACACGCCGATATTATCGGCCTCAGCGGTTTGATCACGCCGTCGCTCGATGAAATGGTTCACGTCGCCAGCGAGATGACCCGGCGCGGTTTGAAGATTCCATTACTCATCGGCGGCGCGACGACTAGCAAGCGCCACACGGCGGTTAAGATTGCGCCGTCCTACAAGCATGAAACCATTCACGTCGTCGACGCCTCGCGCGCCGTGCCGGTGGTCGGCGCGCTGATGAAGCCCGAAACCCGCCAGACGCTCGACGAAAAGAATCGTAGAGAGCAAGCGGAAATGCGCGAGCAGTTTGAGAACCGCGCCGGCACGCAGTTGCTGGCTTACGAAGAAGCCGTGCGCCATCGGCTCCATACCGAGTGGGACGAGCATCATATCGCCGTGCCGCAGTTCACCGGGTCGCGCGTGCTGAAAGATTTCCCGCTCGCCGAGTTGGTGTCGTTTATCGACTGGTCGCCGTTTTTTCATACCTGGGAAATGCGCGGGCGCTATCCCGATTTGCTCCAAGATCCGGCGCGCGGCCCGGCGGCGCGCGAGCTTTTCGCCAACGCCCAAGATCTTTTAAAGAAAATAGTCGAAGAGAAACTGTTCAGCGCTCATGCCGTGTACGGCTTCTATCCGGCCAACAGCGATGGCGACGATATCATTATTTACGCGGACGCGACGCGGACCAAGGAACTCACGCGCTTGCACACGCTGCGCCAGCAAAAAGAGAACCAGCGCGGCAAACCGCAGCTGGCGCTGGCCGATTTCATCGCGCCGCGCGACAGCGGTCGGGTCGATTACATCGGCGCGTTCGCGGTGACCACGGGGCACGGCACGCAGGAATTAGCCGAACAATTCGACAAAGAGCTCGACCCCTACAATTCGATCATGGCCAAAGCATTGGCGGACCGGTTGGCCGAAGCGCGAGTGGGGATATGGCAAAGACGAGAAGCTCAGTAACGAGGACATGATCGCCGAAAAGTACCGCGGCATTCGCCCGGCGCCGGGTTATCCGTCCCAGCCGGATCACACCGAGAAGCCGCTGATTTTTGATTGGCTGCAAGCCGGCGCGGCCACCGGCATCACGCTTACCGAAAGTTTCGCCATGTACCCGGCCGCATCGGTGTGCGGACTCTACTTCGCGCACAAAGACGCGCACTACTTCGCCGTCAGCTCGATCGGCAAGGACCAAGTCGAGTCTTACGCGGCGCGCAAAGGGATGAAAGTATCTGAAGTGGAACGCTGGCTGTCACCTATTCTTGGCTACGATCCGGCGAAGCAGTAATCGCTGCAGTCCCGTCTTGAAGTCCGCGGAACAATTTCTTCCACGTCGTTCCAGCCAAGCTAGCCATTGCTGCGCCAGGATCGCCGACGCTAGCGCTCCAAACGGCAGCTGGGAAAGCCCTCCTTGATATAACTATTTGCGATCAGATCCCGGTCGCAACTTGGCGGACACCGAAGTTGCGCGTGAGCGGCGGAGCCCGGATGCCGCAGTCGGAATTACAACCTATGCTGAGCGAGGAGTGGGCCTGGAGTTGTGAAGGCACCCAACCGTAAAGTTTCAAAGTCCTTTTTGCTATTGGGCAATAAACCGGCTCTACTCGAGACACCCACGCGATTGCACCCATGCTCGCCATACGTTTAGAGGCAGATTCATTGCCTTCGCACCGGAAGGCTCGCGCCTCGCTCTTCGTGTCAGTTTCAAATGCGCAATCCGGGCTGAGGCTAGCGGACAGAACGTCGAGTCGGGAAAGAAGGGAAGCGGGATTGTTTTCGTCAATTCCCTGCTAATCGAGCAAAGCGTTTTTTCAGTACGTCAATTTGAGTGAGATAGCGCTGCAGGCTATGAGCTCCACAACGCTCGCGCTGCGCTACCCGAAAGCCGCGCACGACGAAAGTCTCTCCTCTCTTCAATCCGCACAGGTGAATCACGGCAGCCAGTTTTTGCTTTTGCGCTGGGCTGGCCTTGGCCGCGGGACGAGCAGCCAGAGTATCGACCACGCCCTGGTGCAGGTAAGCGGCGGTCATTTCCGTTGCATGGCTCGGCAGATTTCGAGCATAGAGGCTATTGAACCAGCAGGAATGCAGATCGTACCACGGACCTTGGGTCACAACCGCATGATTTCGGATGCAATACTTCCGGGCCTCGGCGAAAGTTCCGTCGATGATTTGAAACATGCCGAGCGCGCTTGAGGCCGGACGATAAATTTCAAAAGGGTTCCACGACCATTGCCAGCGCCAGTAGGTGCGGGCGATGGGATTCCCGTCGCTCTCGACTTGAGCCAGGGCGGCGAGAAATTCGGGTGAAATAATGCTTGTAGAATACTCCTCGAAAAATGCCCCGTAACTCTGCCATGTCGACACGGGACTCTTTGATAGGGAGGCACTGATTGGGGCGAAGATCTCACCAGGCTTCCGTACGACCTGATAGATCAAGTTGAGCGCGAAGAACCCGGCGATCCCAAGAACGCAGCACCAGACGATGGCTCGTTTCCAATGGAGCCTGGCAAAATTTCTCGACTTTCGCCTGAAATATCGAACGCCGCTATAGACGGTAGCCGTCACGTAGATAGATCAACCTCTCAGTCATGTTTTATCAAGGCTGCACTCTACCAATTTGAATGTCAATTAGCGCAAACAATCGCTGAATAACGAAAGCAAAGGTAGTGATCATGCCAACGAGGACGAGAGTCAATTTCCAGACGTTATCGCGGCAGTAAAATTGTAAAGATTGTTATGTCTGACCCTAAAGCCAGATCTTTTGTCCGTCCCATTCAACCGCCGGAGCGACTCTGATCGAGCTGCCGATGAGCATCATCTCTGCCGCAGCACGCCCTTCCTCGACCGGAATATCGGCGAGGCGGACGGCGTTGAGCACGCCTTGTTGCACCAGACGCTGGACGAAATCGAGAACTCTCTGGACCGTGATGCCTGACAGGATCGCGTCGAAGCGAGCACGGCAGATTTTCCAAGGAGCCAAGCCACTTCTCCAGACGAAGAACCGAGAAATCGTCACCGCGCTACGCGAAATCGCCGCCGGCCAAGTGCGCCGCACAAAGTCAGAGACAAAGCGCCAAGTGGCTCGGAGGCCTGTTTTTTACTCAGTGCTAACTGTGTTCTGCGAAGAAATTGTAAAGGCAGCCGAAAAGAAGGCCGGCGAGCGCTCCGGCAAGTAATGAATAGAGTGTGCCGACGATCACGGCAATCGGCCAGTTGACTGGGTCATAACCAGGGTAGAGCGAACTTAGTGTTGCGAGGTAAGCGCCGCCGTAAGGACGCAAGATGAGATTCATCAGCGAGATAAAAAGAAAGACGACAGCTTTGAACAGGGCGCCAGCGATGATCATGGCTTTGAACGACAGTTTCATATTGCACCACCAGGAACATCTGTATACCCGATTCGGGGTTCCAAACGCTACTCCATCGCTCTCCAGAGACGCAAAGGTGTGATTTTTACAGACGGCGACGATATATTTCCGTACTACAAGGTCGTCTCTGGTCAGTGGCATTCTATTTACCCTCTTTCTTGCGGCGTTTGAAATGAAAACGGGACAGGCTGATATTTTTCAAATTCGGTGAAAATCCCTGGTCACATGGACGTATGCAAGCTCCTAAGAGATCAGGTATAGTGATTGCCGGAAAACCCCCATGTAACTAGAGGGAGCGACGCGACCCGGCGCGAAACCGAAAAGAGGACTGACAAATGAAGTTCAAGCGGATTACGGTTAATCCCAAACAAATGGGCGGCCTGCCGTGTATTCGGGGCCTGCGGATACCCGTGGCGACGGTTGTCGGGATGGTGGCGGACGGCATGACGGATGACGAAATCCTTAAAGCTTACCCCGATCTCGAGCACGAAGATATCCGCGAGGCTTTGCGATTTGCTGCCGAGGCTGTGCGTGAACGTGAACTTCCACTATTGGACGGTCGTTGAAGTTTCTTGTGGACAATTCTTTATCGCCTCTGGTCGCGGCGGGTTTGCGCAACGCTGGCCATGATGCAGTACATGTCCGCGAATACGCCATGCAGAAAGCGGAGGATGAGGAGATCTTTGCTCGGGCATTTAACGAGGAGCGGATCGTCATATCTTCGGATACCGACTTTGGAACTTTACTCGCCACGCGACAGGAGACAAAACCCTCGGTGATTCTCTTCCGCCGAAGCTCTCAACGAAGGCCGGAAGCTCAGGTGGCATTGCTTCTTACCAATCTGCCTGGTGTCGCTACCTTCTTGGACCAGGGAAGCATCGTTGTCCTTGAGGAAACCCGCGTCCGCATCCGACCGTTGCCGATTACTTCGAGATCTTAGTCTAACGTCGAAAAAGGTTCGGGAGTGATTATTGATTCGGTGTTGAAGTGCTTAGCAGGTCAGTGCCTCAATCAGGATAGGGCACTGCCACGAGCTGATCCATCGCCGATGTCGTGTCCTCGTTCCACATTTCCAGCAGTTTCTTGGTGATCGGTCCGGGCTTGCCGTCGCCGATCTTTTGCCCGTCCCATTCGACCACCGGCGCTACTTTGATCGAGCTGCCGATGAGCATCATCTCTGCCGCGGCGCGACCTTCCTCGACCGGAATATCAGCGAGGCGGACAGCGTTGAGCACGCCATGCTCGACGAGACGCTGAGCGAAATCAAGCACTCTCTGGATCGTGATGCCTGACAGGATTGCGTCGAAGGGCGGATGGCGGAACACGCGATCCTTGGTGACGAACGCCACGTTCATGATGGCGCTTTCCGCCACCATGCCGCGCTGGTCGATGAAAACGCCATTGTCGGCGCCGCGGTCTTTGGCTTCCAACACGACGAGCACATTGGGCAGATAATTGGTCGACTTGATGCGCGCGAAGAGCGGCGGCTTGATCGGCACCTGGCTGGTGATGACCTTGATGCCCTGGCGATAGTAACGGTCCGGGTAAGCTTCCGGCTTGAAGACGATCACGTAGAAGCCGCTGCTGACGCATTCGGCGGGACCGATGCCGTAGCCGCCCGGACCGGCGGACAACCAGTAGCGCACGGAACCTTCGCGCTGGCGGCTCGCCGCGGCGGTTTCCAAAACAATCTGGCGCAATTGTTCTCGCGCAAACGGCAACGCAATGCGCGCGCCATCGGCTGATTTGATCAACCGATCCAGGTGCGGGTCGAGTTGATAGAGCATGCCATGCGTCAGCGTCGCCGTATCGAAGACGGCGTGGCCGCGATGCACCATGTGATCGTCGAGCGGCAACACCATGAACGCAGGGTCGGTGACGATACCGCCGAAGACGCTGGAGTACATCGCATAGAAGTTGTTCGCCTTGGCGTGGACCGATTGCCGCAAACCGGCAATCGCTTCCTCTGAGGTGAAGACCGGAGTCTTAGCCATGATTCAAATTCGCTTTCGTAGAGAATCTTGCTCAGCTCGATCCATTGCCTGGTAGGGAACGGTCACGACCGTTTCCCCTGCAATCCTTCGAGCTAATCTCTAATATCCTGCAAAAACCAACTCGTGGGAATCTCTTGACCCAGACCTCTTTTCTTCGCTTCGCGCACGACGTAGCCGGCGGTGGATGCGAATTGCAGGCCTTGGGTGCCGCTGTTGGCGAAGAAGGTGACTTGATTTTTATCAGTCCGGCCGGTGATTTTCCCCGACATCACGTCTGTTAGTAGCGGATAGTCTTTAGAGAAAATATCGACTTTGGGATTGGCGATGCGTTTGATCTCTTCGGCATTGCCCGCGACTACGGCGGCCTCGCCGCCGATGCGAATCTGGCCGACATCGAGATTCATAGTTGCCCGGCCCATCTTGATGACGAGATCGGATTTCTTGACGATCTCGGGATTCCATTCATTAGATTTTACGCAAGTGAGATGCATGCCCGGTTCGATTAAGGCCGGGTCGTTGACCACGACTTGGATGGCGTCCGTGCAAGTGGCGACGATGTCCGAGCCGCGCACGGCCTCTTCGGGTTTTTCCACCGGCGAAATTTCTATTCCGAGTTTCTTGCTCATCTCGGTTGCGTAGGCTTCGCGGTTCTTCTTGGTCGGGCTGTAAACTTTTACTTTCTTGATCTTGCGCACCTCGTTGAACGCAAGCAAGTACGTGCGCGCCATGCCGCCCGAGCCAAAGATGCCCACCGTGCTCGATTCTTCGCGCGAAAGATATTTTACACCGAGGCCGGCGCAGCCGCCGACGCGCATATGTTGGATGATGCCGTCATTGATTATGGCCAGAGGCTCGCCATTGCAGGTGGAGAAAACCATGACAAAGCCACAGAAGGTGCCAGGCTCGACGCAGTATTTTTCCACGGTCTGGCCTTCGGGCCATTCGAGCATGTCGGATTTCATTCTGATCGCGAAGGTTTCGAACGAGCGTGACGCGCCTTCCATGGTGCCCCAGCGGTACATTAACTTGGGGTCGTCGTTGGGGACGAAGAAATCGTAGCGGCCGCGATAGGAAGCGCGCTCATCGACCAGGTCGCGATAGCCGATATCGAGTGCTTCGATACAGCCCTTCATGTCGAGTATCTGTTCGACCACTTGATTGTTGATTAGCAGCATCAATTCCCTCCTGAGACTCGGGATGACGAATCTATTTCGTAGATGTTGGTCGAATGCAAGCGGTAAAAATAAAAAGCGCCGCACGGTGGCGGCGCTTTCGAATCGGCAATTGTTGTTAACCACGCTGCTTGCAGCGTGGAACCGTTAAATGGGACTTCCAAAGGGGGCGAGCATCCCCTTTGGTCAAGGCCGGGGTCAATACCCCGGCCGCGAAGTGGCTTCGTTTATTTTAAAATTGGCGGCTAACTGTCCAGTTCCGGTTTCGGCAGCGCGACAAACGGCACGCCTTCCTCGGCGAGCTCTTTGGTCTCTTCAACCGTTGCGGTGCCGTGGATCGGCCGCTCCGCGGCGTCGCCTTTGTGAATTTGTTTTGCTTCTTCGGCGAAGCGGGAGCCGACGTCTTCGAAGTTCTGCTTCACGTAATGGTGCACCTGAATCAGCATCTCCTTAAACTCCGCCGCAGTCGGTGGCGCCGGCGTCGCCTGCTCGGGCGTTTTCGCCGGCGGCGCGGGCTGTTCTTTCTTTACAGCTCGGGCAGGAGATGAGCTTCTTGTCAGCCTGTTTCTGATAGTCTTCGAAGCTCGGAAACCAGCCTTCGAAACTATGCTTTTTCTTGCAGAGAAGGTTATAGATCACCATAAGGCACCGTAGGTCAATTAATGAATAAGGTCGCAGAGGGAAGTTGTCAAGAGTGTAAGGGTAGTTTAGCGCGATTGCCCGAATTAAAAGTGGTCAAAATTACATTGCCATTTCCGAAAGTTTGAAGCGAACGAAACACATGGTAGGATCACCCAGGATGGCTGATCAGGTTGCACTGCGAGTTATTCGGAAAATCTCAGAGGTCCCGCGGGACCATTGGGATCGGTTGGCCGGCGACTCGACGCCGTTTTTGAAATGGGACTGGCTCGATAGCTTGGAGCAGTCGGGTTGCGTCAATGAAAAGACTGGTTGGGTGCCGCATCATATCGTGGTTGAGAACGGCGCCGCGCTGGTGGCGGCGTGCCCGATGTATTTAAAGCTCCACAGCATGGGCGAGTTCGTCTTCGACTATGAATGGGCTGAGGCGGCGCAGCGCGCGGGCATTCAGTACTATCCCAAAATGCTGGTCGGCGTGCCGTTTACACCGGTAACCGGCCAGCGCTTTTTAACCGCGCCGGGTGAAGATCGCAGCGATCTCATTCGATTCATGGGACAGGCGCTGGCGAAAATCGCCGCCGATAATAAGATTTCCTCGGTGCACGTTAATTTCTGCTTATCCGAAGAGCGCGATGCTTTGGCGTCGGTCGGTTTCTTACCGCGCAACGGTATTCAATACCATTGGCAGAATCGCCGCTTTACTTGCTTCGACGATTATCTCGGCAGTTTTCGTAGTGACCGGCGCAATAAGGTCAAACGCGAGCGGCGCGAGGTTAACCAGCGCGGCATCACCATCCGTGCTTACGAAGGGGCCGAGCTGACGCAGAAACATCTGCGCACGATGTATCGGCTCTACAAAGGCCATGTCGACCGGCTCTACTATGGCCGGCAATATCTGACCCCCGAGTTCTTCGACGATCTGCACCAGCGTTTTGCCGCGAATCTCTGCCTGATGCTCGCCGAGCGCGACGGCAAGTTCATCGCCGGCACGTTCAACGTGCGCGACGACAGGGCGATGTACGGGCGCTACTGGGGCTGCTCCGAAGAGCATCCGTTTCTCCATTTCAACGTCTGTTACTACTCGGCGATCGAGCATTCGATTCAATTGGGCTTGGAGCGTTTTGAGGCCGGCGCTGGCGGCAGTTTTAAACAATTGCGCGGCTTAGACCCTGAGCACACTACCAGCGTGCACTATTTCGTCGACGGCAAGTTTCGCCGCGCCGTGGAGCGATTTCTCGAACAAGAGCGCGAGTTGATCCGGCGCAAGCGCGACATGCAGCTCGAACATAGCCAGCTCAAGCGCGAACCGCAGGAGCCCTAAAGCCGACATTTGCGGCGCTTTTCTTGACACAACCGGAGCTTTCCATTAACGTCGGCGCGGAGTGCAGCTGTGAAGTCTTCTTGGAAAAACGTCGCCGAGCCCGTGCTTTTCTTTCTCGCCTTGTTGGTGCTGTGGGAAATCCTCGTTGAAGTGATCCAGGTGCCGGCCTTCATCTTGCCGCCGCCACGCGATCTGTGGACCGCGTTCTTTAAGAAGTTGCCGATCCTTGGCCATCACGCCTTAATCACCTTCATTGAAGCCTTTGGCGGCTTCGTCTTGTCTTTGGTCTTGGGAGTAGGCTTCGCCATCTCCGTGGTCTACTCGCGCCACTTGCAGAACACGATCTATCCCTTGATCGTTATTCTTTATGCCATGCCGAAAAGCGCATTCGCGCCGCTGATGGTGATCTGGGTCGGCTATGGACTATTTTCCAAAATTGCCATCGCTTTTCTCGTGGCGTTCTTTCCGATCGTTGTGAACACGGTTGTCGGACTGAAAGAAGTCGAGCCTGAGCTGTTGGAGTTGGCACGCATCAATCGCGGTTCGGCATGGGATGTGTTCAAGAAAATTCGCTTGCCCAATTCGCTGCCCTACATGTTTGCCGGCATCAAAGTCGCAATTGTGTTGTCCGTCACCGGCGCCATCGTCGCCGAGTTCGTCGCCGCCAATGAAGGGCTCGGCTATTTGGTGCTCCAGGCTAACTACAGCTTGGACACGGCCTTCGCTTTGGTCATTTTACTCATTCTTGCGGTGTTATCGTTGATGCTGTTTTGGCTGGCGGAATTTTGCCAGCGTAAGTTGGCGCCGTGGAGCGCGGCGGTGCGCGAG
>JAERMN010000198.1 GCA_016844625.1 Deltaproteobacteria bacterium | reverse complement strand
ATCCACCGAAATGACCGGCCGAATTGGTGCGAAATACGCAGGGGCGTCCAAGCTGGCTCGCAACGCATCGGCCACCTACCAAACCTCGGCTTCGTAGCCCACGTTAGCGCCATTGTTGGTTTTCTTTTCATTAGCGTTCTTAACGCACGCCATTGACCAGGCTCCGAGAGAAAATACCGAAACTCAGAAAAGGCCAATAGATTGATTTTTAGTGGAATGTCAAGGAAGGAGGCGCGGTAAATACACGGCGTCGAGGGAGCTATTCACTTTCGTATTGCAGGATCGAATAAACCCGATGGGGCGCGAGTTTTTGCCGCCCCTTGAGAAACGAAAGCTCGATCACGAAGGCGCATTCGACCACGGTGCCGCCCAGATTCGCCACCAGCTCCGCAGTCGCCTTCGCCGTACCGCCGGTGGCGATGAGATCGTCGGCGATGACCACCCGCGCCTTGGGTGAAATACCGTCGATATGAATCTCCAGCGTGTCCCTGCCATACTCCAGCTCGTAACTTGCACTACGGGTCTCGTAGGGCAGCTTCCCCGGCTTGCGCACCACACTGAAGCCAGCGCCCAATTTGTAAGCTAACGCCGAGCCGACGATGAAGCCGCGCGACTCGATTCCGAGCACGGTGTCAATCTTCTGCCCGCTATAACGCGCCGCCATTAGATCGATGGTCTTGGCGAACAACGGCCCGTTACCGAGCAACGGCGTAATGTCTTTAAACACAATCCCCGGCTTAGGAAAATCAGGGATATCGCGAATCGCGCTCCTGATGCTGGCAATATCATCGCCCATGCTTGCTTACCTTTCAGTCATTCATTCGAAAATATGAAATCTGGAATTTGAAATCTGCATTTCCGCGCGAAGCGCGGATCAGCCCCAAACCTGGCGCGCGGTTTCGACGACCAATTCAAGCTTGCGCTTTTGCTCGTCGTCGCTGATCAAATTGCCCACCACGTCGGAAGAAAAGCCGCACTGCGGGCTGATCGCGATCTGATCCAGCGGCGCGAACTTGGCCGCTTGCTCGATGCGCCGTTTGAGCTCGTCGATCGATTCCAGCTGCGGCACCTTCGTGCTGACGAGTCCGAGAACGATGACTTTACCCTGGGGCAAAAAACGCAACGGCGCAAAACCGCCGGCGCGCGGCGTGTCGTATTCGAACAAAAAGCGATCGTAATTCAATTCGTTCAACAAGCGCTCGGCGATGTCGTCGTAACTACCCTCGCGATGCCACATGCTGCGCTGATTGCCACGACAAAGATGAATGCCAAAGGTCACGTCATCGTAGCCGGCGAGCATGGCGTTATCGGCTTTGAGCGAGCGGCTAAAATTTTCTTTCGGGTCTTCGCCGCGGGCGCGCATCGCCGCCAAAGACGGCGGATCGACATAGGCCGTGTAACCCGGCGCGTCGATCTGCACGTAGCGGCAACCGGCATCGACCAAGCCGCGGATGATTTCGCGCTCTACTTTGACCACGTCGGCGACGAACTCGTCGAGTCCAGAATAAATAGGTTTAGAATTCTGCCAGTCGAAGCGCTGCGAGATGCGGTCCGGGCCGATCAGCGCGACCTTGCCGGGCTTGTGCGCGACTCGTTGCAAATAGCGAAATTCTTCCATCGGCAGGTTGCGCGCCAGGCTGATTTTCCGAGCCACCGGACGGCGCTGCGCCACCGCCGTCCCTTTCTGTTCGCCTTGGTCGGGAATCTCCCAGCGCTGGAGCGGGCTGCCACCCTCCACGCGTTTTTCATAAAAGCTCAAAGTAGGCTTGCCGGCGTCAAAGCCGGCCACCGACTCGCCGAAGCTATCTTGAAAATTCAGCCGGCGGTATTCGCCATCCGTCACCACCGATAGGCCAATCTCTTCTTGCAGCTTGACCGCGTCGCGAATGTGTCGGTCTTCGGTCTGGCGCAACTCTTCAAGGCTAATCTTGCCTTCGTCGTAGCCCACCCGCGCTTGTTTTAGCGGCGCCGGGCGGAGCAAACTGCCGACCACATCATTTCTAATCTTGGCTAACTCTTTCATCTTTTCTCTTTGGTTTTTGATCTTTCAGCCTTGGGGCGTCACAGTATCGGAAGCCGGAACGCAGCACAACTGCGGCAAATAACGCAGCGGATCCTGCGCCGAATTGTTTTTGCGGATCTCGAAATGCAGGTGCGGCCCGGTGACTCGGCCGGTGCTGCCAACCTTGGCAATGATCTCCCCCTTCGCTACCTGCTGTCCCTCGCGCACTAGATTGATCTGGTTATGAGCGTAGACCGAAGCAATACCGCCGGCGTGGCGTATGATTACAATATTGCCGTACCCGCGCAACTGATCGCTGTACGCGACCTCGCCCTGTTCCACCGCTTGAATGGGTGTTCCCTCCGGCGCAGAGATATCGACACCATCGTGAAAGCTTGCGCCGCGCGGGCCGTATCCGGAATGGATCACTCCGGCCACCGGCCAAAGCAGCTGTTCACCGCCAGGGTCCTGAAATAGCGGTGCGGCGCGTGCCGGCGCCACGGCATCGGTGGGCGTAATGGTTTGCACCGGCAACTGGCGCGTCGCCCCAGGAATGAAAATTCTTTGCCCGACTCTTATCTGGCTTGCGGCGCGGATACCGTTGAGCCGTGCCAGTTCTTCAAACGGCACATCGTAAGCTTTGCCGATGCGAAACAAATTCTCGCCCGCTTTAACGTCATGATAGATTCCCTTCGCGGTCCGCGCCGGCGTCGGCCGCGGACTACTGGTTTGCGACCCGCAGCCGGCCATGAATACAATCGCGAGCCCAATCGCGACGAGTCCCAATTGACGGTTCATGGAGATTTGAAAACGACAAGTCTAGCCAGGGCGATCCTAGATACGGCGATCAAGACCGAGCCGACACGGAACTCGAAACTCGAAACCGAATCTAATCGCGCCAACCGTATTTGCCCAACAGTTTGACGAACTTGCACTCACCGAGTTGTTCTTCCTTGAAACTCGAACGAGTGCGGCTGACACGGATGAGAATTTGCGCCTGCTCAGCACCGATCGGTATGACCAAACGGCCCCCGACCGAGAGCTGATCGAGCAGCGGTTTGGGCACATTAGGCGCTCCGGCCGTCACAATGATCGCGTTATAAGGGGCGTGTTCGGACCAGCCGATGGTACCGTCGCCGACATGGAGAGCGATGTTTTGATAGCCCAGGCGGTCCAGCAAGGTACGCGCATTGCGCGACAGAGCGCGGAGTTTTTCCACGGAAAAAACGTTGAAGCAAAGCTCGGCGAGCAGCGCGGTCTGATAGCCCGAGCCGGTGCCGAGCTCCAAAACTTTTTCCATACCCGTGAGCCGCAGCGCTTCGGTCATGCGCGCCGCTATGTAAGGCTGAGACAGCGTCTGTTTGTCGCCGATTGGCAAAGCGCTGTCGTCGTAGGCGCGATTGACTAAGCCCGGATCGACAAAAAGATGGCGTGAAATCTTGCGCATCGCCGCGATGACCCGGGCATCGCCGATGCCGCGGCCAATAATTTGCTCCTGAACCATGCGTTCTCTGGCCCAGGCGTAATCATGGGAGGTAGATTCGGAAAGTTTCACTTTGACGGTAACAGGACCGCTAGGAATGTAACATGAAAGCCGCAAAGCTTTCCACAATCTCTCTGGCTGGCAATTGGCAGCGTTAAACTTTAGAATTAGACCGATTAGCGAGTGACCCCAATCAAGAATTCTGTTCGCCCTGAGTGTGTCGAAGGGCTCCGACTGGCTTTCTTAGCAACGTGCCAGCGATCGTGCCGCGCGATACTCAAACCTTACCCTGCTCCTTTAACTCGCGCACACGCCGGGCGATTACGCTGTCGATGGGCTCCGCAGGTAGAGCGTCCGGCAAAAAGCTCGGATCGCCGCCGAGCTGGACGAGTTTAGCACGCATGCCGGTGAGCGTCGCGTGGAGCTGGTGATAATCATCAATGGAAACCGCGCACTCTTTGAGCTTTTCATCGATGCCCGCGAGACAGCGGTCCAAGGCTTTCTTTTCTTCTTCATATACCGCGCCGAGCTGATGGCGAATCTCATAGGTTTGTTGATGCAACGTTTCGCTAATATGCGCCAGATTGATCTTCATCTGCAGGATGATATCCATCAAGCGCTCCACCGATTGTCCGTCCATCAGCTCACCCACGTTGCCTTTCGCGAGACTCGACGATGTTTGCTTTCTAAATAACCCCGCCTCTTGAGGCGCGAACAACTAAATGGGGCTTCCAAAGGGGGCGGGCATCCCCTTTGCGATATGCAAATCAGCGGCGGGCTTAAAACCCCGGCCGCGAAGTAATTCAGTTTATTTTGATTCGCCGCAACCTCCGCGTCTCATGCGGCCTCAAGCCGACAGCGCGCTTGAGCCACAAACTGCACCCGCACTTAGCCCGAACTTTAGCGCGCCGTCAACTCCTTGAGCGCTCCGCGGAGATAACTCTGGTCGATATACTTCGCCGCGCTCGGCAGGTTGCCCTTGGATTGAGTTTGCTCCCAATAAATTTGCGTCACCGCTTGCAGGCCATCGACGTTGAGATCGCCGTCGGGATGCCACATTTTGCTGGCAGTGTAGAATTCCCAGCCGCGCCGGGCGTGCTCGCGTTTGAGATTCATCTCTTTGGCGAGATAATCCACCGCCGGTTCCTTGTTCTGGTGAATCCAGCGCATCGTTTGTGCCATCGCTTTCATGACGCGCACCAGGACGCCGCGGTTTCTCTCCGCCCACGAACGCTTGGCCGATAACGCGGCCAGTTGGTAGTTGGGAATCACATCGACGAAGCGGCCGATCTCGTTAAAGCCCTGCTCCTCGGCAGCGTAGTTAACCGGTAGAGACAGCGCCGCGGCGTCAATCGAACCAGCGGCCAATGCCGCATAGGTTTGCGGCGTACCGCCGATGACCAACAACTTGTAGTCCCGCGGATACTCGAGCCCTTTCACTTTGAGCACTTGGCGCAGCGCGAAGGTGACACCCGAAGTCAGACTGATGGCGCCCAAGGTCGCGCCGCGCAGATCGCTGTAGGTTTTGAATTTTTTTGCCGCCATGATCGACTGGGTGAGGCCGTTGATGATGCCGCCGACAATGACCAGATCGAGCCCTTTCTCGATTGCCGCGATGGGCGCGTCGGAAGCGCTGCCGGCAATTTCAAGAGACCCGCCGGCCAGCGCTTGAATGCCGACGTCAGAGGCGCGAATGACGACCAGATCGACATCGAGCCCCTGGCGCTCGAAAAAACCCATTCTCGACGCGATCCAAAGCGGACCGTAGCCCAGCGTCTTGGTCGCCGAGCTAATACGCAGCTTGATTCTTTCCTGCGCGGTTGCCGCAGTGCATTGAAGAACCAAGGCGAGGACTAACGTGATGGCAGAGACCTGGGTTACCATAGTTTCTCCTTCGCATGGGCTAGCAACGACGGCTAGAAAGAATTACGCCAGCACTTCTTCCTGGCGCCACTGTTCGATGGTGGTTTTGTCGTAGCCCAACAGTTCGCCGAGAACCTGTTCGTTGTCAGCGCCGAGACGGTTGGGCAGGCGCAAGGGATCTTCTTCCATGCCGCGGAAGATAAAACCGCTGCGCGGGATCTCAAAAGGCCCGATCAGCGATTCGGCGAATGGCGAGAAATAATTGCGCTGACGGAGCTGCGGATCTTTGAGCAAGTCGGCGCCGTTTTGCACCACGCCGGCGGGCACCCCGGCGCTCTGGCATTTCGTCATGATCGCTTCCGCGGCACGAGCCGCGGTCCATTCGTTGACGATGGCGTCCAGCTCGGCGCGGTTTTTTAGGCGTGACTGGAGATTGGTAAAGCGCCCATCGCTGACTAATTCCGCTCGGCCGATGACTCGGCAGAAACTGCGCCATTCCTCATCGTCACGCACGGAAATAACGCACCAGCGGTCATCGCCTTGGCAGCGATAGCAGCCGTGCGGCGCGGCGACGGCGTAGAGATTGCCCTTGGGTTTTGGATCGTCACCGTTCACCGAGGTTTCCAAATAGGTCGTGCCTAAAACTGCCGCGGTGCCTTCGATCTGCGCCAGATCGATGGTCACGCCTTTACCGGAGCGCCGGCTGTTGAGCAGCGCCGCGACCATGAGCGTCGGCCCCATGACAAAACCGAGATGATCCGGATAAACGCCTTGGCTGCCGATCGGCCGGTCTTGGTCGGGGTGATTCCACAGATAAGTAATTCCGGAGAACGCGGTGAGGTTAAAGCCCCATGTGCCGTAGCTGCTCTTCGGTCCTTCAGTGCCGAAACCGGGCAGTTTTACAATCACAAGTTTCGGATTAGCTTTTCTAAGCTCGTCATCGCCCAAGAGCTCGCGGATCAAGCGCGCGCCGGTGCGGTGCTTCAAGTTAATCGCCAGCGAACGGACGCCGAGATTGCATTCGATAAAGCGCGGCGCCGCGTCGATATCTTTGTGCTGGCCATAATGGCGAAAGGTATCGAGGCCGCCTTTGCGCGACTCGATCTTGATCACCTCCGCGCCGTACCCGGCGAGCAGCCGGCCGGCATAAGGTCCGGCGTAACCGGTGGTGAAGGCGAGGATGCGAACGCCCTTGAGTATTTCGTTAGCGGTAAACACGGGTCGCTCTCATTTCAAAATGAATAATGCAAAATGCAGAATGCAGAATGCAAAATTTCAGACAAGAATCCGTTTCCTCACTTTTGCATTTTGCAATTTGCCTTTTGCAATCTGCATTTTGCCTTCTTTCAAATGATTCCCTCCGCCGCCAACGCCGCCAGCTGGTTCGCGCTCAAGCCCAACTCGCCACGCAATATTTCATCGTTATGCTGACCGATGAGCGGCGCCGGCGCCGGCCCGGTGCGCGCGCCGTCGACCATGAATGAATTGCCGGGTTGGAGAAAAGTTCCGAGCACCGGATGGGTCACCGGG
>JAERMN010000651.1 GCA_016844625.1 Deltaproteobacteria bacterium | reverse complement strand
GAAACTATCGAAGTCGGCCGCTATCCTCAGCTCAAATTACTGTGTTGGAATCGGCGTAATCATTTTCTGTCGGCTCAAGACGCGTGGAGCCTGTATGAGCGCAATTGGCGTTTTGTCGAACCGGAGCAACTTGAGCCATCGGAACGGCAATTGATCCAGACCCTCTCCGCACGCTTCGGCGGCAGGAAAATTCATGCCTGAGTTTCTGCGCCCGCGCCATCGCAATGTTGCGCGTGTTCTTGGCGCGCTCGATGCGGCGGTGTTGGCGCGAACCCATTGCTGCTTCGGCGGCGGCACGCGCATCGCGCTGGAACTTGATGAATATCGCGAGTCTGAAGACATCGATTTCATTTGTTCCGATCTTGCCGGCTATCGGGCTCTACGTGCCACGGTTGAAAATCGCTCGCTCGGAATTCTACGGCCGAAATCGCCGGCAGGCGTGTCGTTACTTCGCGACGTGCGCGCCGATCAGTACGGTATTCGTACAGTGTTCGGCGTCGATGGCGAGCCGGTGAAATTTGAAATCATCCTAGAAGCGAGAATTCAGGTAACGGCTGCCAAAGTCAAAAGCATTCCAGTGCCAGTCCTGAACCGCTGGGATGACACGGCGGTTTTAAGTCGCGATGCGTTCGACTTGGCGGTCATGCTGCAAGCTTGGGATATCGACGAAGCGCGCGCGGGAGCGGAACTTGCCGTCGGCGCCTATGGCGATGCGGTTCGCCGTGCCGCGCGGGCCGCGAGCACGAAGCTCTTGGAAGATGCCAAGTACCGAAAGCACTGTGCCCGGAATCTGGGGATCGCCGATTCGAAGAGCTTGGTGCCGGGATTGAAGAAGCTAGCGAAAGTAGCAAGGGATCTGCCTTGAATCCCGCCGTTCGATAAACAAGGTTGTATCGAAGTTAATGTCTCGGTTGTCGACGAGTGATTAAATTCGATTGCTCGATGCACATGGTTCCAAAAAGATTGTCGTGTCTGACCCCGATCCCCCCGATCCCGTCGCTTTTCCTCCGCACGGTTTCATCCATTTTAATCAGCGTGAGCCTTCGCTCTCCGAGAGCGTCGCCTCCACAAGGCGGCCAGGGGCGTTTGAAGCCCGCGCCCGGCGGTTTCTTCGTCGCGTCAAGGCCGAGTTTGCTGCCGGGCCGTTTCATACGCGAGTCAGTGCGTTTTCGCTGATGAAAAGATTGCGCGAGCGGAATGCCGCCGGACTTTCCAAAAGTAAAACCGTCCGCAACGCCGCCAGTGGCGACGCGAACCAGGGCTGATGCAGCTTGCGCGCATCCGCAACCGTCCATGCAGGCAGAGGAAATTGGTAGGCGCGTGCCAGTTCTTCAGCGGTTGCCGCCAGATAGGCATCTTGCACGCTTCCCGACTTGCCCAAGTCCGGCGCCAGCAACACCGGCGCGTCGGCCAACGCCTTTGCGTTTGGAGCGGAGTAAAACTCGTCCAGAAAATTTGCCAGGCAGCGATCGAATGATTCGCCACGCGCCGCGAGTTGCGCGACTTCCGCCAATGTTTTCGGTCTCATATTTTGCCTTCTTCAAACAAACCCTCGACCAGATACTGCGTCTTCACGGGAATGCGATTGGCCGGATAGTATTGCCCGACCAAATCCAGAACTTCCTGCGCGGATTTCAATTTCAGATGGCGAACCAGAAAAATAATGTCGGTCACGTCGGACGGTTCGTCCGCCGTGCCGCCGATGCGCGCGGCCATGCACTTCATGGCGAGCAGATACTCCGGCACGGGCATGGTCAAACGCAGGTGCGGAAACTGCGGGAGATTTCCCGTGGTCGTTTCGTGCCGGGTGGAAATGAAACCTTTGACGCCATCGTTGAGCCAGTCAGCAGGCAGGTGTTGTTCGCCGGCAATGCGACGGGCGAGTTCGCGAATCGTCTGCGTGGGTTGGAAAAGCGCGTCCACGTCTTTCGTCGTCAACCGGGCGGTGAAGGCGAGCACCATCACCGTGCCGCCGAACAAACAGACTTCGCCGGTGACGCCTTGTTTGCCGAGTTCGTCGGACAAGGTCTGCAACGCGCGCAGGATGGTTTCGCGGGTCAGTGTCGAGCCGTCGGCTTTTTCATTCGCGCTCATGGCGGTATGAGATTATCGCAGACCGAGAAGCTTTTCCACCTTCGCCTTCACCGCAGCAACCATCTCGAGGAGCGCAGCCAGCCCGATCTGCTCGATGCCGAGCAACTGCGCCGCAATCATAGTATCGAAAACTTCCCGGCGCGTGCGGAAACCCGTAGACGCCCGCATCATGCGCAGATCGTAGTCGCCGCCGTGCAGAATCAACGGTTTCTCAGCCAACGCTTCCAAAAATCCACCCAGCTCCAGTCCGGCAAGAGGGTCAACGATGTAATGCTCGTCTCGGAGCGAGAGTTGGATCAAACAAACCTTTTCGAAATAGTTGTGCAGACTGTCGGCCTCGGTATCCAGCCCCACCTTTTCAGCCGCGCCGATGCGCTCGATCAGCGCTTCCAATGCAGCGCGTTTGCGCACGTAAACGTAATTCTCAGACTCCGGCGTATTCAACGAATCGATCTCCTTCATTTGGCCCAAGCCCGGTAGTTCGCCCACAGAATTTATAAGGGCCGCTACCTAATCATTTTTCGAATCTGATGGAAGATGGAATTGAAAGGCAGTTCATTGAGATCAGAAATTGAGACATTGAGGACAACCGAGTTTGTTTAGATAAGCGCACGACGAATAGGAAAAGA
>JAERMN010000650.1 GCA_016844625.1 Deltaproteobacteria bacterium | reverse complement strand
CGATGTTGATCGTCGGACTGAACCCTGGGCCGGAAATGCTCAAGTCACGCCTCGATGTCACCTATGCAATGGTCTGGGTACTAATCATTTCCAACATCATCGTTGCCGGACTTTGTTTCTGCGTCTTGAATCATCTCGCGAAGCTGACCTTCGTCCGCGGCACGCTGTTGATCCCTTTTCTCTTGATGCTTGTCTTCATCGGGTCGTTTACCGCGAACAACGATCTCGCCGACAACATGGTCACTCTGCTCTTCGGCTTCATAGGCTTCTTCATGATCAGATTCGGTTGGCCACGGCCGCCCCTGGTTCTCGGGCTCACGCTCGGCAAGATCGCCGAAAACTATCTGTGGATATCCACTGCCGCCTACGGTGCCAAATGGTTGATCTTCCCGACGGTTCTGGGCCTGATCGCGGTGACAATCTTTACAATCGCCTACCCGACGATCAAAGAGCGCATGGGGAAAGCGAAATACGAGCGGCCCGAAGACGCCGTCTAAGCGCGCCTCGCGCGGTTTCGGGTTTTGAGTTTCGGGTCTCGTGTTGAACGGGACCCGAAACAGTTTTACTTCCCGCCAATTCCATCTTTCGATCAATTTCTCCAGGTTCTCAATTAGATTTTTAAATTCCGCTTCATAGAAGAAATTATTCTTAACGACCGAATGGAGGGAATTCAATTATGGCTCATGACGTAGTCATCAAGAACGGCACCGTCATCGATGGCACCGGCAGCGCGGCATTCCAAGCCGACGTCGCCATCGACGGCGACAAGATCAGCGCCATCGGCAAAAACGTCGGCGCCGGCAAAAAAGAAATCGACGCCAAGGGTCATGTGGTGGCGCCTGGCTTTATCGATTCGCACACCCACATGGATGCGTTTGTCGTGCAGTACCCGAACGGCAACCCGGTGGTGAACTACGGCGTCACCAGCATCGTCATCGGCGACCAAGTATGTTGATGACAAAGATTGGCGATGGAATACCTTCGGCGAGTATCTGAATTATATCGAAGGCAAGATCGCCATTAACGTGCTCCCGCTCATGCCTCACACTCCCGTGCGTTTGACGGTTATGGGTGAAGCCGCATACCAGCGCGCCGCCAACCCGGAAGAACTCCAAGCGATGAAAGCGATGGTGCGCGAAGGCATGGAGCTCGGCGCCATCGGAGCACCTTCGCCGAGCATGATGAAATCATCGAGCTCGCCAATGTCGCCGCTGAATACAACGGCTGCTTCCAATTCAACGGCTTCCAGATGATTCTCCAGCCGGAATCCGGCGTGCCGGAGATGCTGACCAAGATCAAAACCTTGCAGATCGGCAACGAGTTCCGCGTCCGCCCCGGCGCCAAAGCGGCCGGCATGGAGTCGATCCGTTACATGGAAGAAGCGCAAAAGCGCGGCCAGGATATTTACGGCGTGGTCATCCCCTATCAGCATATTCGCCGTTTCAACCTGGACGATTGCTTCCTGTTCAACGGCCTGCCGACTTGGGAAGCGGTTAAGAACTCAGCCGATCTTAAAGCTAAACTCAAAGACAAAGACATTCGCCGCAAGATCGAACAAGAGCGCATCGCTTGCCAAGGCAAGTTGGAATTCCCCGAATGGCTTGGCTGGGACCGCGTCGTGTTCGAGCATCTGGAAAAACCCGAGCTCAAGAAACTCGAGCAAAAGAACATGGTCGAAATCGCCCGCCTAACCGAGAAACAACCGGTGGACGCTTTCTTCGACACCTGGATCGAGGATAATCTGGCCTCGGCGATCTGCTATCACGGCCTCGCCAATGCTCATCCGGAACTGCTCGCCGAAATGATCAAGTCCGACACCAGCCTAATCGGCACCGATGTCGGCGCCCATCTGGACCGCTTTTTCTGGCACGGCGCGCCGACTAGAATCCTCGGCTACTGGCGCCGCGACAAGAATCTTTTCAGCCTCGAACAGGCTGTGCACAAACTGACCGGCTTCGCGGCGAAGAGACTGCGACTCAACCGGGGCACGCTGAAAGAAGGTCTGCCGGCCGACGTGGCGATTTTCGACGCCGACAAGATCGACGATCTAGTCAGCGCAAAACTACCGGCTATGGTTGACGCCGACGAAGTGAAACGCCATCCACCAGGCATGAAAGCCGTGCTGGTCAATGGCACGACGGTTGTGGAAGACGGCCAATGTCTCGACGCCTTCCCCGGTAAAGTGCGCCGCCAGCAGCTCTGCATCAATTAGCAACTCAGCCATTGGCAATTCGCTTTCGAGCTTCCCTCATATCCCACCCTCTCCCGCTGGGAGAGGGCTGGGGTGAGGGTGAAGATGTTCGGCAGCCGGCGAACATCAAATTACCTTCGGACAAACGAAAGATAGGATTATGAAAACCTGTGCCATCGACGTGCATCATCACTACGTGCCGGAAAGTTTACTCGAAGAAGTAAAGAAACGCGGCCAGCATCTCGGCGTCGCGCTCACCGAAAAGGACGGCAGCCGCTCGTTATCTTTCGCCGGCGGACCGCCCTTTGTTTTGCATCCCCTACTGCCGGCCATCGACGAGCGGCTCAAAATGATGGCAGACTCCAAGCTAGCGATGGCGGCACTCGAAGCGCACACCGCCACCCTCGGTTATCGCCTCACCGGCGAACAAGGCGAGAACTGGTGCAATGTCTATAACGACGGCATCGCCGAGCTGGTAAAAAAATATCCCGACCGTTTCGTCGGTATGGCGTCCGTGCCGCTGCAAGATCCCGCGCGCGCGGCGAAAGTTCTCGAGCGCGCCGTGCGCGATCTGAACTTCCGCGGCGGCTATATCGGCACCAACGTCAACGGCAATTACTATGGCACAGGGGAGTTCGATCCCTTCTGGGCCAAGGCGCAGGAGCTCGACGTGATGGTCGTCATGCATCCCGAAGACGTCGCCGGCGCCGACAAGATGAATCCCTACGGCCTCAAACTCATCTGCGGCAATCCCGCCGACAGCGCGCTCTGTTTCGGTTTCATGACTTACAGCGGCGTGTTCGACCGCTTTCCGAATTTGAAACTGTGCATTCTGCACGGCGGCGGATTTTTCCCCTACCATCTCGGCCGCTTCGACCAAGGTTGGGCGGTCCGCGCCGGAGCGCGCGCCGCCAAAGCGAAAATGGCGCCAAGCGCGTATCTAAAAAATATCTACTACGACAACATGATTTATCGGCTCGACACGATTAAGTATTTAATCGGTCTAGGCGGCATCGACCACATCATGGTCGGCACCGATTACCCCTACGATCTCGGAGATTGGGACGCGGCGAAGAAGGTTGAGCAGTTGGATATCCCCGAAGC
>JAERMN010000197.1 GCA_016844625.1 Deltaproteobacteria bacterium | reverse complement strand
CTTTCGTCGGAGCTTTCTCGGCGGCAAACGCGGCGCCGAAAAAGAAACTCGCTGACAGAGCGATGACCGTGACCGACATTAGTTTCCTGGGTTTCCTGTGCATGCTACCCTCCCCTGGTTTGAATTCGTTGATTTGACGAACCGTTACAGACTGAACTTCATTTTAAAAGCGAATTTAGCCACAGACACGGCAACAATCAAGATGATTAAATAAATTACGCCGCCGGCGGCCGCCTCGGCCCATTGGCCGACGCGAAAATACTCGAACAGCGTCACCGGCCCATATTCCAACCCCGGCGCGGTCAACAGCACGGCTACGTCGACGTTACGGATCGCTTCGATGAAAATATAGAAGAGCGCCCCGCCCACGGCGGGTTTGAGGATCGGCAGGGTGATTCTGAAAAACACATGGCGCCACTTCGCTCCATGCACCCACGCCGCCTCGTCGAGCTCCTTGTGAATATTGACGATGGCGCCGGAAGCATTGCGGAACGCGTAAGGGAAATAGGCCACGAATAGACCCAAACCGAGCGCCCACAGACTGTTATACAGTGGCGTACCGACAAAAATAATCACCAGGCCGACTGATAAAACCAGCGGCGGAAAAGCCAAGGGCAAGGTGCCGATGAACTCAAAAATTTTGGTGCCGACTGCGCGCGTGCGATGAATCGTAAAGGCCATGACGATGCCGGCGAGCACGGTGATCAAGGCGATGACGATGGACAGAAGCACTGAATTGCGTAGACCGTTAAGAAAGCTCGCGTGGCGCAACACGGTGCGATAATTGTTCAACGCCATGTGCGACGGGAAGCTCATGAAAGTGTCGTAGTCAAAATAAGGAATAATCGAAACCACGATGAGCACCACGAATGGGATAGCAATGCCCGCGAGAAAATAGAGGGAGACCGCCGCGAAGGTGACGTATTTCCACGGCCCGATATCGATCACGCGGACACGATAACCTTTACCCGTGATGGTGGCATAGCGCTCGGAGAAGCGCGTCGCCCGGACGTAAAAATAAAGCGTCAGCACCGACATCACGACGAGCACGACGCTATACGCAGTGGCCAAGCCGGTGTTGAACTCTAGGGCCATGGAGTCGTAAACACGGCTGACAAACACCTTGATGTTGCCCGGCGTCCCTTGCAAGACCGGCGTTTCGAAGGAGCGCAGCGCGCGCAGAAAGTTGAGCACAAAAGCCGAGATGAACGCCGGCATCGCCAACGGAAAGGTGATCTTGAGCATGGTATGCACCGGCCGGCTGCCGGCGATATAAGCGCTCTCCTCCAACGACGGATCGAAAGATAAAAAGACCGGCAGCAGGAACAAGTAGCCTAACGGCACGCAAGCGATGCCAAAGGTCCAAATCATCCCGGCCATACTAAAGGCGTTGAACACGGGATAGGTGATCCCAAGAAACTGTTCGAGCATGCCATTTAAGATGCCTGACTTCGGTGCCAGCAGAAGAATCCACGCGATGTTCTTCATGATCGGCGGCATCAAGAGTGGATAGAGCGGCATCAACTCGACCAGAGCTTTCCCCGGCGTATTGGTGCGGGCGACGATCCACGCCAAAAGTCCGCCCAGCCCGGTCCCTAACAGCGCCGAACCGCCGGCGTAGATGATCGAATTGCTGAGCATCGGCCAAATATCTTTGTCAGCAAAGACGCGCAGATAATTGTCGACATTGATCGCAACCGTGAACCCCAACTTGCCGCTGGTGAAACTGCGCCAAAACACCACCAAGATTGGCGTCATGATCACCACACCGGCGACCGCGCTGGCGCACAGCGGAAAAATACTTCCCTGGCGTAAGGCAAGCCGATTTGCTTTCCAAGTCACGCTGGCAATTCTCCTCGATCTTTACTTAGACAATTACCTTTGAAGTGTTAGACAGAACGACTTCAACCAATTTACCGCGCCAACCTGCCTGCGAAAAAAATTCGAAATCCGAATAGCGAAATTCGCAACAAACTCCGAGACCAATAAACGAAGCCACTTCGCAGCCGGGGTATTGACCCCGGCCTTGACCCAAGGGGATGCTCAACCCCCTTTGGAAACCCCAGTTTATGGTTCCCGCCTCAGGAGGCGGGGTTCACATAGAATAAATCGCCAATCGGAAAAATCCAAAACACCGAATCCAAAGGAAGTTTGTTTGGAATTTTACCCATTTTGGTCATTTGAAATTGTTTCGAATTTCGCATTGGGTGCTTCGAATTTTTTGCTCTTGGCGCCCTTTGCGCCTTTGCGCGAGTCACAGACTTTCCGACCTCATTTTCAGGAACCAACCATTTTAAATATGTTTGGCTAGCCTTAGGCGGGCGCGCCCGCGCGTTGGGGTATGAGGCTGATGGCCGATTTATCGATGCAGAGAAAAACCTTGCCGCCCTCGCCGTTGACACTGATCATCGGGCAGAGCCGATGCGAGGTGACGACCACTTCTTTAGAACCGATCTGCACCCGGTGGTCGGTCAAGCCGCCGCGGTACTCACGGCTCGTCATGGTACCTTCGAGAACGTTGATGGCATCGGCGGAGAATTTTTCATGGCTGAGCCGCAAATCGCCGTTCTTGATCACGACGCTGCACGGCCCACCCGTGAAACTACTCTTGGGCGTGAGGCAAATCAGCGTGGCATTGTCGAACTCGGGGACCTGCACCACGCATTCGCCACCCTGGACTTTGATCACGTTGCCCTCGACCAAAGTCGAATGGCCGATGAACGACGCGACGAAGGGATCGGACGGATGGCTGTAGATCTCATCCGGCGAATCATACTGCAAAATTTTTCCGGCGTTCATGACGATGACTTTATCGGAAATGACGAACGCCTCTTCCTGGTCGTGGGTCACGTACAACGCGCTGATGCCGACTTTCCTGATGAGCCTTTTGAGTTCGACGCGCATCTCTTCGCGCAGCTTGGCGTCGAGATTGCTGAGCGGCTCGTCGAGCAGAATCAAGCGCGGCTCGAGGACGATACTGCGCGCCAAGGCAACCCGCTGCTGTTGGCCGCCGCTCAACTGCGACGGATAACGCTCCTCGCGCCCGCCGAGCCCGACGAGATCCAAGGAAGCCAACACGCGTCGTCGGACCTCGTCCTTAGGGAACTTACGGAGATTGAGCGAAAAGGCGACGTTCTTAAACACCGTCATATGCGGCCACAGCGCATAGCTTTGAAAGACAAAGCCGATCTCGCGGGAATACGGCGGAATCAGAATCCCTTGTTCGATCGAAGTCTGGACCTTGTCCGCAATCGAGATCGATCCCGCATCGGGAATTTCCAGACCTGCGATCGAGCGCAACAACGTCGTCTTGCCACAACCCGACGGCCCGAGAAATGAGAGAATCCCCTTGTCGAACTCGAAGCTGACATTGTCGAGCGCCTTCAGTTCTTTGTAAAGTTTGGTAACGCCTTCAACTTTTATGATGGCCATTTCTTGATCCCCACGGCAGCATGCGCGAGATCCACGCCAGCGCCAATTTGCCGTAGCTAGTCCTTACGCTAAACCTCAATGAAATTAAATATGTCCACCGAATAAATAGAAAACCTAAATCAGCAAACGCGGAAGCTACGTAGGAATCTCAAGCGCGCTAAGTCGAATCGGCGCGCAGCTGCGCTGGGCCTCGCTGACCATGCCAACGCTCTGCGCCAACAGCGTTTCGCTGCCGACTCGCTCGGCGCGCATGAGAAAGCCGCCGGTGCCGTTCACCGTGCCGCCGGTGACTTTGCTGTGGGAAGTTTTTTCCACGGGGATCGGCTCGCCGGTGACCATCGACTCGTCCACCGAACTTTGTCCTTCGGTGACCCTGCCGTCGACGGGAATTTTTTCGCCGGGCCGAACGCGCAACCGATCGCCGCGCGTTACCTGATCGAGCGAAACATCTCGCTCATTGCCGTCGGCGCCGACCATCCGCGCCGTCTTCGGCGCCAGCCCGAGCAGCGCGCGAATCGCGCCGCTGGTCTTGCTGCGCACGCGCAGTTCCAACACTTGGCCGAGCGGCACCAGCGTCGTGATCACCGCCGCCGCTTCGAAGTATACGGCCACTTCACCGCCGTGGCCGCGAAACGAACTTGGCAACAACTCCGGCAACAGCGTCGCCACCAAGCTGTATGAATAAGCCGTGCCGACGCCGATGCCGATCAGCGTGAACATGTTCGGACTTTTATTGACGACGGATGCCCACGCGCGCTCGATGAACGGCCAGCCGCACCACAACACAACCGGCGTGGAGAGCATCAACTGAAACCAGACCCACGAGCGCGGCGACAAGAGTTGATGCAGCGGTTGTCCCGGTAGCATGTCGGACATCGCGGTAATGAGCACCGGCAGAGACAAAATCATGCCGACCCAAAAGCGCCGCGTCATATTTTCCAGTTCGGGATTTTCTTCCTCTGCTAACGTTACGCTCCGCGCTTCCAGCGCCATGCCGCATTTCGGACAGGAGCCGGGCGCGTCGCGGACAATCTCCGGATGCATCGGGCAAGTGTATTCAGCCTTAGTCAGCACCGCGCCGATCTCGAGCGGTTCCAGCGCCATGCCGCACTTCGGGCATGCGCCGGCGCCTTGCTGCGCACTTGCGGATCCATCGGGCAGGTATAAATCGCACCAAGAACTTCCGGCTTAGATTCTGGATGATGCGCGTGGTTTTGATGTGGGCTCGGCGCCGACGGCTCCGTGCTTTGCCGCGCCTCGGCAGCCGCGAGATATTTTGCCGGATCGGTCTGAAATAGTTTGTGGCAGTGAACGCTACAGAAACAATAGGTTGTGCCATCGTAGCAGAATTTTTCCGCTGCGCTCGCCGGCTCGACGGTCATGTCACAAATTGGATCAACCAATTTACACTCCGAACTTGGCGATTATTCGTATTGGCGCGAGAATATTCTAAGCGAGCGCAACCTTCTGCTGGTACTTGGCGATCTCAACGTTCCACTTGAGCCGTTGGCGGATCACGTCGGCCAATGCATTAGCGCCAGCCGCTTCCCCGTGCACGATGTATGTGGTCTTCGGGGCTTTCGGAAACGTCCCTAACCAGCGCATGATCTCGCTTTGATCGGCATGGGCTGAGAAACCGTCGAGCACTTTAACTTTGGCTCGCACCGGAATGACTTCACCAAGCATTTTGACTTCCTTGGCACCGTCCTGAAGCGATCTGCCGCGGGTGCCCTCGGCCTGATAGCCAGCGAGCAAAACCGTGGTCTCCGGATTGGGCAAACGGCGCTTCAAATGGTGCAGCACTCGTCCGCCCGTCGCCATACCGCTCGCCGAGATGATAATCAGCGGCCCTTTCATATTGTTGATCGCTTTGGATTGCTCCGGAGTCTTAGCCACAACCATACGGCGCGAACGGAGCGGGTTGAGATCACGGTTACTCAACCGCGCCATTGCAAAATCATGCTCCTCAGTGTGGCGCGAGTAAATCTCCGTCGCTTCGATTCCCATCGGGCTATCGACATATACAGGTATTGTTGGGATCTCGCCGGCGTCTTCCATCTGGCGAATGGTGTAGACCAAGTCCTGAGTTCGGCCGATGGCGAACGCAGGAATGATCAAGCAGCGACGCTCCGCCGCGGTCTCTTGGATCAGCGCGCGCAACTCGGCTTCCGATTCTTTCGGATGAATTCGATTGCCGTAGGTCGATTCGATCAAAAGCCAATCGGCGGCGCCGCCTGGTTCTGGATCTTTGAGAATCGGCCGGTCATACCGGCCGAGATCACCGGAGTCGACCAAGGTTTTCTGCTGGCCGTTCACTGCAAAGTGAAAGCGTGCCGAGCCGGCGCCGAGAATATGGCCGACCCGGCCGAAGTCGACAACCACGCCCTTAGCGACTTCAACTTTTTCGCCGACTCGCACCGGCCGCAAAAGCTTCAAGGTCGCTTCGGCGTCCTCAACCGTGTAAAGCGGCAGCGCCGGCCGGTGCTTCGAGTAGCCTTTACGATTGGCGTAGCGCGCCTCCTCTTCCTGCAAATGCCCCGCGTCGGGCAGCATGACGCCGAGTAAATCGCAGGTGCCGGGCGTCGCGTAAACCGGCCCGCGGAAACCTTTGGCAACAACCCGCGGCAAGTAACCGGAATGATCGATGTGCGCGTGGGTCAACACCACCGAGCGCAACTGCGCCAGATCGATCGGCAACGGCGCCCAATTGCGCAGACGCAGGTCCTTTAATCCCTGGAACAAACCGCAATCGATCAACACCTGATCGGAGTTGTTCGAGAAAAGAAACTTTGACCCGGTAACGCCGCCCGCGGCGCCAAGAAACTGTAACGTCGGTG
>JAERMN010000196.1 GCA_016844625.1 Deltaproteobacteria bacterium | reverse complement strand
CAGGAGGATCGTTCCTATGTCGTTGTTACAATGGAGCCGGTTCGGCGGCTTTTTTCTGCTATTTGCAGTCCTGCTGCCGTACTCCGCTTGGGCCCAAGGGAGCCCTAATCCAAAGCTGGTTGAAGCGGCAAAGAAAGAAGGCGAGTTGGTTTATTACACCACCATGACGCTCGATCAGAGCAGATCGGTAGGCGACCGCTTCGAGAAGAAATACGGCGTCAAAGTAACGGTCTTTCGTACCGGCGGCGGGCCGCTGCTCAATAAGATTTTTACCGAATCGCGCGGCGGGCGGCATGACTGGGACATCGTGGTAGGCCGGGGCGAGATGGTGCTGCCGCTGATCGAGCGAAAACTGATCACAGCCTACCATTCGCCGGAAGCCAAGATGGTTGAAGATCAGTTGGTCGACAAAGACGGTTACTGGACCGCGTATTACGTCAATAGCTACGTGCTCGGCTGGAACACCAAACTCGTGAAGAAGCCGGATGTGCCGAAGACCTACGAAGAACTGCTCAACCCCAAGTGGAAAGGCGGACAAATTTCGCTCGACACCGAGGCCTACGGCATGCTCGAAGGGCTAAAGCGTGTGTGGGGCCGCGAGAAAGCAGTTAGCTATTTCCGGCGGCTGGCGGCGCTCGACCCCGTGCTGAAGCGTGGTAATACTGAGCGTGTGCAGCTCGCGGTTGCGGGAGAGTATCCGCTCATCGTCGCCTACAATCAGACTATTCAGCGCATGACTTCACGCGGCGCGCCGATCGACTGGTTGGCGCTCGAACCTGCGGTCACGCAGGTCAATCCAGTTATGCTCGCGGCAAAAGCGCCGCATCCGAATGCGGCTCGGCTCTTTTATGATTTTGTGATTTCTAAGGAAGGCCAGGAGATGCTTAAGGGCATGCAGCGCATCCCGGTGCGCAAAGACGTCGAGCCCGACCCGCCGCGGTTATTCCGCGGCTTCAAAATCGCCATCGAAGATCCCGAGGACTACAAAGACTTCGACGCCACGGTGAAGCAGTATCTGGAGATTTTCAAATTAAGATAAGCTCTTATTCCGCAGTTGAGAGTGAGGCAATGAACGAGGTGCAAGCCTTCCGTCGCGAAGGCAAAGCAGTTCTGCCTCTGAGCGGCCGCGAGCATGGGTGCAATCCGTGGATTCATCAAGCGCTACGCGACGGCTTGCCGAGTAGTAAAAACGACTTTGAAACATAACCGTTGGGTGCCTTCGCGACTCCAGGCTCACACCTCGCTCAGCCTAGAATCCAACTTGAGCTGCGGAATTGGGGATAAGAAGAAGTAAGGGGCGAAGGAGTGACGGGTTACGGGATTTGCCGGGCGTAAAAATTCCGGTTCTCCTTACTCGTGACGCCTAACCATCTTGTCTATTTCTCAAAGGGATTTTTGAGCAGGATTGTCTGCTCGCGGCCGGGGCCGACCGAGACCAGGATGATTTCGCTGCCGATCACTTCCTCGATACGTTTGACGTACTTCTGCGCGGATAGTGGCAAATCGGAAAAATTTCTGACGTTGTCGAGCGTCTGATCCCAACCGTCCATTTCCTCATAGACCGGTTTGGCCCCCTGCATGACCTTGGAGCTGGCGGGAAATTCGTCGATCGTCTTTCCTTCATAACGATAGGCTGTGCAGATCGGGATTTTCTTAAATCCAGTCAGCACGTCGAGCTTGGTGAGCGCAATGCCGGTCATGCCGTTCATGCGCACCGCGTGGCGCACGCCGACGGCGTCGAACCAGCCGCAGCGGCGCGAGCGTCCGGTAGTCGCGCCAAATTCGGCTCCTTCGCGCCTTAGAGTTTCTCCTTCGGGTCCGTGCAGCTCCGTGGGAAATGGGCCGCTGCCGACGCGCGTCGTGTAGGCTTTCGAAATGCCGATCACCTGCTGGATATGTTGCGGCCCAACGCCGGAGCCCGAGCAAGCGCCGCCGGTGATGGTGCTCGATGAGGTAACGTAGGGATAAGTGCCATGGTCGACATCGAGGAGCGTTCCCTGGGCGCCTTCGAAGAGCACCCGCTTGCCGGCGCGAATTTTCTGATCGAGCAACAGGCCGGTGTTGGTGACATAGCCCTTTAGCTGGTCGCGAAACTGGCAATAGCTGTCATGGATTTGGTCGAAGTCGAGCGCTTTCTCTTTGAGAATTGCTTTTAGATAAAAATTCTTCTCCTGGATATTGCGCTCGAGCTTTTCGCGAAATGTGTCTTCTTCCAAAAGATCGACGAAGCGGATACCGACGCGGGCGATTTTGTCTTCGTAGGCCGGGCCGATGCCGCGGCCGGTGGTGCCGATCATGCCTTCACCGCGCAGCCGTTCGCGCGCCTGATCGATTAGCTTATGATACGGCATGATGACATGGGCCTGCTCGCTGATACGGATTTGCTCGTCGTTGGCGAGATGGCCTTGGGCTTTTAGCGCACGAATTTCATCAATCAAGACTTCCGGATCGACGACCACGCCGTTGCCGATAACACAGAGCTTCTCGGCGTGCAGCGCGCCGGACGGGACCAAGTGCAAAACAGTTTTCTTGCCATTGACGACGAGAGTGTGACCGGCGTTGTTACCGCCCTGGTAGCGGACGATGACGTCCGCATCGTGGGTAAACAGATCGACGATCTTACCCTTGCCTTCGTCGCCCCACTGGGCGCCGATGATTGCGACGTTTGCCATAATTGTTAGGCAATAGGCAGCAGGCAACAGGCAATAGTCAAGAAGATTTTGCCTTCCTGATGCCTACTGCCTAATGCCTCTTGCCTTCTTCTCACAGTTTTACCAGTTCAGCCGAAACAATCTGCGGCAGCGCCAGCAGCTCGTCGATCGCTTTTTTCGAAACCATTTCGTCGACGTGAGTGAACGAGATCGCGTTGCCGCCTTTTTCGCTGCGGCCGAGCTCCATACCGGCGATGTTGATGCCGTTATTACCGAGAATAGTTCCTACCGCGCCGACCACGCCCGGCACGTCTCGATTCTGCAGGACCAGAATATAACCTTCAGGCACCGCTTCAAGATAAAAATCATTGACCCGGACGATACGCGGATGCTTGGCACCGAAAATCGCACCCTCCACTTCCAAGTTCTGTTTGCCGTTTTTCGCCTTGACGACAATCGAGCTGGTAAAATCGCCGACGCCTTCACCCTTCGATTCCAGAATTTTGACGCCGCGCTCTTTGGCGACCACCGGGGCATTGACGTAGTTCACGGCGGATTCCATCACCGGCGAGAGCAGTCCTTTGAGGAGGGCGACGGTGAGCGGCGCGACGTTGTACTGGGTCACGTCGCCGCGGTACTCGACCTGAACTTCTTTGGGCAGCGCCCCGGCCATCTGGGTGTGCAAGCTGCCGAGTTTTTCCGCCAAGGTGAGATAAGGCCGAAGCACTTCTAAAAGTTCCGGGCTCACCGACGGAACGTTGACGGCGTAACGGACGACGCCCTTGGCAAGAAAATCGACCATCTGCTCGGCGACGGCAATGGCGACATTAAGTTGCGCTTCATCGGTAGACGCACCCAAGTGGGGCGTGGTGATGACTTGCTCCAACTTGACCAATGGATGATTGGCGGCCGGAGGTTCGTCGACATAGACGTCGAGGGCCGCGCCGGCGACCTTGCCGGCTTTGATCGCGTCGGCGAGATCCTGCTCATCGACGATGCCGCCGCGGGCGCAGTTGATGATGCGCACGCCGGTCTTCATCTTGGCGAAGGCGGCTTTGTTGATTAAGCCTTGGGTGTCCGGCGTGAGCGGCACGTGGACGGTGATAAAATCCGCTTTGGCAAAAATTTCTTCCAGCGTGCCGGGTTCGACACCCATCCGTGCGATGTTATCCGGCGCGATGAACGGGTCGAAGCCGAGCACTTTCATTTTCAAGCCAGCGGCGCGTTCGGCGACGATGCGCCCGACATTGCCAAGGCCGACGACGCCGATCGTCTTGTTGCATAACTCCACGCCGACGAATTTGTTGCGCTCCCACTTGCCGCTCTTGAGCGAGGCGACCGCCTGGGGAATATGACGCGCCATCGACATCATGAGGGCGATGGTGTGCTCGCCGGTGGTGACGTTGTTGCCGCCGGGAGTGTTCATGACCACGATGCCGCGCTGCGTCGCCGCGTCAGCATCGATGTTTTCGTAGCCGACACCGGCGCGGCCGATGACTTTTAAATTTTTCGCCGCCTCGATCAAATCCGCGGTAATCATGGTGCCGCTACGAATTACCCAGCCGTCGTATGCGCCGCAAATCTTTTTTAACTCGTCGGGCTTGAGGCCAATTCTTACATCGACTTCAAAGCCCTCGGCGTTTTGAAAAACCGCCAAGCCTTCGGGTGCGAGCGAGTCGGTGACTAAAATTTTCATATTCGGTTCCATGGTTCCTGGCTGCTGCACGGATCGAAGAACACGCGATCCTCAATCCGCTAACTTCCATCCTGGTTTTCTACGCCAGAGCCTCCATCAACACTTCCTGGGCGGCGGCGACGCCGTGGCCGAAGGGAATCTCGGCGCCGAATTTTCTCAGCGCCATTTCCAGCGCCGCGATCGCGGTGATGACATCGAAGGCGCCCATGTAGCCGATATGGGCGATGCGAATCGCTTTGCCTTTTAATTGATCCTGGCCTTCAGCGAGGGTGACGTTCATCTTGTCACGCAGATACTCAAGCACGGCGTCGGCGTCGATGCCGTTGGGTAAATATATTCCCGTAGCCGCTGGACTTGGGTCTTCGGCAGCGAGCAGTTTAAGCCCCAGCGCTGTCGCCCCGGCGCGGGTGGCGCGGCAGAGCCGATCGTGGCGCGCGTAAACATTCTGCAACCCTTCGCGCTCGATCATCTGCAAGGACGCGCGCAGGCCGAAAATCAGCGACACCGCGGGCGTGAACGCGCCGGAACCTTTCTGCTGGTTTTTGCGCTCGAGATTTAAGTCGAAATAAAAGCGCGGCAGTTTAGCTTTTTGGGTTTTTTCCCAGGCGCGGTCGCTGAGCGCGATGAAGCCCAAGCCCGGCGGCAGCATCAAAGCTTTCTGCGATCCGGAGACCAACACATCGATGCCCCAGTCGTCGAGCGGCAGCGCTACGACGCCAACCGCGGTGACGCCGTCGACGAGAAAAAGCGGGCCGTTTTGGGTCAGCTTGGCGATTTCTTTTACTGGATGAAGCACCGTAGTCGAAGTTTCGCTCGCCTGAATCATCACGCCCTGGATATCGGGATTGGCCTTCAATTGCTTTTCGACATCGGCGACTTTGACCGCCTGGCCCCACTCGACTTTCATTTCGATGGGATTCAAGCCGTAGGCGTTGGAAATATTCAGCCAGCGTTCGCCGAACTTGCCGCCGTTGATCACAAGCACCCTATCGCCGTGGGAAAACAGATTGGCTACCGAAGCTTCCATGGCGCCGGTGCCGGAGGACGCCAACATCAACACGTCATTCTTGGTGCCGAATAGTTTTTTCAAACCATCGCGCGCTTCGTCGAAAATTTTGTTAAATTGCGGCGTGCGGTGATGGATCATCGTCTCCGACATCGCCAGAGCGACTTCGTTGGGAATCGGGGTCGGGCCCGGGGAAAGCAGATATTGCTTGATCATGGCTAAAGTTCCTCTCCGTCTACTGGCAGCCCATTTGAGATCCGACAGGAGGCAGGAAAGACGCGGAAAACACGGCGTTAGATAATGCTCTACGGCGCATCGTCCACAAAAAAGCCTGGACCTCTATCGTTAAGAGACCCAGGCGTTCGGCCATCTTAGTGCTTGGCACTTCCTCGTGGTCGATTCCACGTTCGCCAGTCGCGCAAAACTTACGAAAAACTTCTATCTTGAACGGTTAGGATTGTCAACGCGGCGAGCATCGGCTAGAGATTGGAGACGGACGAGGGTCGAGGATGGAGGATGGAGGATGGCGGATGGCGGATGGCCTGGCCCGTCTAGTAATATGGTTCTTTTGGTTTCCTACGTGTGGGTCAGCTGGCACTATCACCTTGATTTCGTTTGCCACGAAGATCACGAAGGACACGAAGGGTTCGGATTATTAACACTCCGAACTTCGTGCTCTTCGTGTCCTTCGTGGTGAATACTCCTCCGCACTGAACCCAGATAACCAATATTAAGCAGAGGGTAAGTGGAACGGCTGATTCTATTCGATATTGATGGCACGCTGACGCGGACCGAGAACGGATACTTGCCGTTCAACGAAGCGATCTTTCAGACCTTCGCCGTCGCCGGCGATATTCGCACTGTGGTGCCGGACGGCAATACCGATCCGCTGATCGTTAAAGACATCTTTGCCAAGGCGAAGATTCAG
>JAERMN010000195.1 GCA_016844625.1 Deltaproteobacteria bacterium | reverse complement strand
CGCCACTGGGAAGATCACACCGACGACGGTCGTGCTCGGTCCGCCGTCCTCGTCGAGGCGCGCGACGGTATAGTGGGATTCCGGATGCTGGTAGGTGATTCGGCTGATCGTCCCTTGTATGGTCGTAATCTGATTTTGCTTGTCGTCCAAGGAAGTCTCCCGAGCGTCATCCTACGCGAAAGCGCCAGAGGCGTAAACGTCAGCCCTTGCCTTTTCGCGCTAGAACGCTAAACTTTTCGCCATCCATACAGTTCCACTCACTGTGGCGTGGCCTTGCCCCGCGCCCAACACAATCGCTTGCTGAAGCTTAAACCACCGCCGTCATTTTTCCTCGGTTTGTGACCGTTAGCCCGGATTATTCATGCTACGAGGAAACCTGACAACACTCTGTTGATCGAGGTGCGACCCTGGAGGAACGAAGGCACCGGCGCGAATATTTCATTTTGTGCTCGGCGCTCGGCACGATGTTTGACCTTTTCGCTGCTGATCTCATAACCAACTCGCCGCCCTTGCATCTTCAAGGCACAACTGCCTTGCATTCGTTCCGGAAGGGTTGCACCTCGATCGCAGTTTTGCCGCGAATAATCCGGGCTGGGAAATAGGAGACGACACCGATGACATTGGAATATTTCTGGTTCGAGGCAGTTTTAATTGTAATTTTGATTCTCGCCAACGGCTTTTTCGCCGCCTCGGAGATCGCCGTGATCACCATGCGCAAAAGCCGCATCGACGCGCTGCTCGAAAGAGGCGTCGCCTCGGCCGCCGCCGTGGCTCGCTTGAAAAACGATCCCGACCGTTTTCTCGCCACCGTGCAGATCGGCGTCACGGTCGTGAGCTCCTTCGCCTCTGCACTCGGCGGCGCCGCCGCCATCGGCTTTTTGAAGCCGCAGATCGCCGATATCCCGATTCCGCTTGTCGCCCGTTGGGCCGAAGCGATCGCCCTGACGATCGTCGTATTGCCGATCTCGTACCTATCGCTTGTGTTCGGTGAGTTGGTGCCGAAGTCGCTCGCCTTGCGCTTTTCCGAACAAATCGCCTGTTTCGTCGCGCGGCCCATTGAACTGCTCGCCCGAGTGAGCGCGTTCTTCGTCAAAATGCTGATGGCGTCGAGCAACATGGTGTTGCGAATCTTTGGCGGCAAGGACAACGAAAGCGCCAGCTTCATCTCGGTCGACGAAGTGAAATCGCTGATCCGCGAGGGCACCGCCAGAGGGATTTTCAACGAGACTGAACGAGAGCTCATACACAGCGTCTTTGAGTTCACCGACACGCCGGTGAAAGCGGTTATGAAACCGCGCACCGAGATCCATGCCATCGACGCCCAGTCATCGCTCGCCGAAGTCGCCAAGGATTTCGTCGACAGCGGTTTTTCACGCATTCCGGTCTTCGACGGCAACTTGGATAAGATCATCGGTATTCTCTACAACAAAGACGTTTTTAAGGCCTTGCAAGAACGCAGTGACTTTCGCATTCGCGACCACCTGCATCAAGCTTTCTTCGTGCCGGGCACTTTGCCGACCAGCGAATTGCTAAAACAGCTCCAGCGCCGCCGGTTGGCGATCGCTTTAGTGGTTAACGAATTCGGCGAGGTTGAAGGCGTCGTCACACTGGAAGATTTGGTCGAAGAGATCGTCGGCGAGATTCGCGACGAATACGACCGCGAAGAACGTGGCCCGGTGGATCGGCTGCCCGACGGCTCCATGGTCATCCAGGGTTCGGCGCTGTTAAAAGATCTCAAAGCTGATTACGCCTTACCGTTTGACGAGTCGCCGGATTTTCACACGCTGGCCGGCTTCATGTTGTCGCGCCTCAAACGCATTCCGCGCGGCGGCGAATGGGTCGAGGAAAACGGTTACAAGCTCACCATCGTCGATATGGAAGGACGGCGTATCGTCAAAATCAAGCTGGAAGAAATCAAGAAGCCGTGAGGGGGGTCGGAGCGTAGCACCGTATCTCGACTTCATTGCCGTCAGGGTCGAGAAAGTAAACCGAAGTCGCTCGTCCTTGCGCGCCCCAGCGTGACACCGGCCCTTCGCGCACCGTCACGTGATGCTCTGCCAAGTAATCGACGATCCCAGAGAAACTCTCAGCCCCAACCACTAAGCAAAAGTGATTGAGATTTCTCACGGTCTTTTCCGGGCCGGTATCGCTGGCGCGATCTTTATTCGGAAACAGATCGATGATCGTTTTATCGGTGATGCGCACGGACGGGAAACCGACTTCGCCCGCTCTGAATTCGTCGACCCGTTCGCCTTTCAAACCCAACACCTCGGTGTAAAATTTGAGCGCGCGGTCGATATCGCTGACGTTGAGCACGATATGGTCCAACTCGATGATATTGATTTTTCCCATGGCCGAACTCCTTTGTCCGGTTTGCGTAAATTTTCCGATCGTCAGTACCGCTTCAAGCACAGGCTCTTATCACGCTCGGGCGAAGACGCCAAGTCTGTAGTGGGTTGAGCCCTTCGGCGGAGTCTATCCTGAGCGGAGTCGAAGGACTCAGGATAAACTCCGCGACACCCATCATCTCGACAGCGCGGACAGGTATCGATTTCCCCGGTGTTCGCACGTTGCGAATCCAAAGGAGGGCGGACATTCCTGTCCGCCTGGCGGGTTAGAAAACCCGCCCTCCGTTAGTGCCGTAGGGTGCGCTTGCGCACCGATCCGTTTTTTCTTCGTGCGCTTCGTGCCTTCGTGGTAAACGTACCGGCGCGGGGGGCTCAACCCATCCTACCTACTACCCGTCGGTCTCTCTCTGTTTTGTTTTGACAAAACAGCCGATTCGACTAAAATGATTTTCGAGCGTCCAGAGATGAAAAATACAAACGTTAGCGTAGTGAAAGCAAAGCGCGAGTTCTCTGAACTTTTGGGCCGCGTGGCAGTTGGTAAAGAGACTTTCACCATTACCCGTCACGGGAAACCCATGGCCGTGCTCGCGCCAACGAGACCCGCCGAGGGTTTGCAAGGGCTCAAGGGCTGGCTGGAAAATGACGATCCGTTCTTCAGAGATATTCAACACATCATCGGCGAGAGAAAAAAACACAAAGCCCGGCGAATTCGTCTCGCTCGCTCCCCTTCTCCTTGAGAAAAAGCATTATTTTCGAGTCAACGGGATGGGCTCCGTTGATTGCTCGTTTATAGTAATAGGTATCCGAAAGCGCATCCCCTGGCCAGCGATTCGAGAACACTTGACAAGGCAGCTCACTCACCGGTTGTCTGTTTAGACAGTGAACGTAGACCGAGAAACATGGCATCTAAGCAACCTGCAAACCTACCTTTGCTGAAGTCGCTGCACCCTGATAGTTCCTTGAGCCGAGCAAAACTTGATCAGTTTGATAGATTGTCGAATCGGGAGCTTGTGGACTCTCTCAAACCAGGACAACCGGGATCGCTCAAGGCCAAACCCGACGGGACCATGATCGATGGCCATCACCGCATCAAGATTCTTCAAGGTCGAGGCGTGGATGTTAATTCACTCCCACGAGAGATCATTCCCGAGAACTAACTCTTTCTGAGCGACACCATGAAAACAGATCTCTATTGGATCGATGGAGGATGGCCAGGTCACTTAGCTATCCTGCCACGCCCGCGGGGTGGAGATTGGCTCGAAGATGAGGTGCGTTCTTGGCGGCAAACAGGGGTCGATGTCGTCGTGTCATTACTCACAACCGAGGAAGTCGCCGATCTTCATTTAGCTCAGGAAGCAGAGTTGTCTGAACGCAACGGCGTGCGGTTCCTATCTTTTCCGATTGCTGACCGAGGGGTTCCATCCTCACAGCGGGCGACCATGGAACTGGTGAGGATATTGGACAAAGCCCTCGCCGAGGGAAAGAACCTGGCCATTCATTGCCGGCAAGGGATTGGCCGGTCGGCGCTGTTAGCGGCTTGCTTGCTGATCATAACCGGAGTGGACCCGGATACGGCTTTCCAACGTTTGAGCGCGGCGCGAGGATGCGCAGTTCCAGAAACTGCTGAACAGCGGGAGTGGGTTAGAAAATTCGCACAAGAGTTGCCGACAGTAGTTCCGCAGCAATAGTCCGTTAGGGTGGCCAGTGCGTTGATCGTATTGCGCTTATTGCGGCGGCACTGGCACCCCCTCGATACGCGACCTCAGAAGGTCACTACTCGGGGAATCGGAAACAAATCCGCCCACCCTGAGTGGCGGCGCTTCGCGCCGCCGTAGCGAAGGGTCCTACCATCCCGAGTTAGCTCCGCAGGAGCTGTATCGAGGGGGAGTAGCGCGAAGCGCTTAGCGAAGGGCCCTCCGCTGCCGATAAGAAACCCAGTCCTTGCGCGCTGCCGCTTTTAACTCCTCCGTCCGGCCCGCGATCAATGCCTCTTTCTTCCGTCGGCTCCACTTCTTGAGCTGCGCCTCCACCACCTTTGCTTCCTCCCGGGTCGGAAACTCCTCAAACCAAACAAGTTGAATCGGACGGCGAGTAGCCGTGTAGCCCCCGGTCGCGCCCGTTTCGTGCTCTGCAAGCCGGCGTTCAAGATCATCGGTATGGCCGACGTAGTATGATTTGTCCGAACACTGCAGGATGTAGGTGAAGAATGGCCGCGCCATCTTCTGTATCCGATAACCGGTCAACCCCTCGATACGCCACCGAAACGGTGGCTACTCGGGGAATCGGTCTTCTCAACTCCGTCCACCCTGAGTAAGCCCGAAGGGCTGTATCGAAGGGCCAATCCCGAGTAATCTCCGCAGGAGCTGTATCGAGGGAATACTCAAATGACCAAATAACCAAGCCCTGTCCTGAGTAGCGCGAAGCGCGTACCGAAGGATCAAGAACCGCCACGCACGGCAATGACAAAGTTGTCGACCGTCTTAGTTTCGTTGTGCACGCCGCCGTTGTTGAAGCCCACGTCCCACGCGTTACTCGAATCGTCCACGCGAGTAGTAGACGACCAGTACCTGGACGCCTGGAAATTCGTGAAAGGATGGCCGGATGGCAAGGCCGGATCGAAGGTTCCTAGATCCAACAGGCTCGTAAGCTCGTTACGATTCGGCAAGCGCCAGTCGCCCGCTACACTACCATCAGAAAGGCCGCATGCACCGTCAGCTAAAACGTTTGCAGAAGATAGGGCCGTAGACCACACCAGCTGCCCAAAGCAGTCCGCGTTTTTCAACCAGATCAGCCCAGTGAGATTGTCCGTGATCGTCCCGTTTAGGTTGTCAGTGAATCGCGGGTTGGGCGATGTCGACACGCCTTTCTCCAGATCCCCGTCGTACCAGTTGCAAAGCTCGTTGTCTGCCCTGTCTTTGGCACCCCGGCCTCGATGACCGTAGCCGGCGTGCAATTGGCGAGGGCAACGTCGAGCGTGGTCACCCCGTCGCTCAGCGTTCCGACACAATCCGCGGGCACTGCCCCGAAGGAGAACGAAAAGCCGCCGTTTTTGTTCGCCGTCGCAACATTTCCACCTTCCCATTTTATCGTCGAGTTCGCGACGGCTTTTCCGCCAGAGACGTTGGCGAGACCGTTTTGTACCGAAGCGCTCGATATGTTGATCGCCTGCGCCGACGATATAACTATCGCCAGCACCGCGAGCGCGACCGTTGTGCCGAGTATCTTTTTCATATCCGTTGCTCCTTTCTCTTCCGTTGCGTTGATATTTTTGCCCGCTCTTTCTACACCTCTAAAACCTCTTGCTATCGCTCCAGTGGGACGTGAGCAAAATCGCTTTCGCTCTAGCCGTGTCAAGTAAAGCAAGGATGAAGTCAATGATGATTTCTGAGGGCTTGAGCTTTGGAGTATTTCTGTCCGCTTCTGGCGGGACTTGTCCGCCGATTGGCAGTTGGTAGGATGGGTTGAGGCCTTCGGCTACCGTTCAGGATAAACTCGGCGATATCCATACGGTCCGACGTTGTGTACGACCCGAGCCGATGGGTTTCGTCGGAACTTAACCCATCCTACGAATCTTACCTTTGCGCCTTTGCGTCCCTTCGGCGTAGCTCAGGACATGCTTTGCGCGAGATATCCGATCGCATTGAATCCTTTTTTGCGTGCTTTGCGTTTCCGATCGTCCTGAGCAGCATGTCAAAGGATGCGGTTAAACCTCTTTTTTGCTTGCGACCGTGACGGCTACGCGTCGAGCACCGCCAACTCTTTCAACAACGCCCGCACTTCCTTCGGCGTGCCGACGGTAATGCGTAAGCAGTCGCGCAATCCCGGCGTATCGAAGTAGCGCAGCAAAATTTTTCTTCGCTTAAGTTCCTCGTAAACCGGCTTTAGGATCTGCTCCCGTTTGCGCGCCAGGACGAAATTGGCGTGCGACGGATAGACT
>JAERMN010000194.1 GCA_016844625.1 Deltaproteobacteria bacterium | reverse complement strand
CGACGGTTATGTCGGATTAAACTTGAATCCGCGCGCGCCGGGGCGGCAGGCTGGCTTCGATCATTTCGGCTTCGAGGTCCAAGACACCGAAGTCGTCTTCGCGCGGCTCAAAGAAAAATACCCCAAAATCCAAGTGCTGCATCGGCCGAGCAACCGGCCCTTCGCCGGCATCAGCATGCACGACCCCAACGGCAACGTATTCGATTTGTCACAGCTCAATATGGAAAACCGCCGGGATCTTTACACCGACAAAGTCGAAGAGCGCAAACGGCGCGTCGGCCACTTTGGCCTGCGCTGCGTAGATCCAGATCTGTGCGGCGAGTTTTATCGCGACGTCTTCGAGCTGACGGAACTGGAGAAACCCAACGGCGATCCCAATCACTATCTTTCCGACGGCAAGGTTACATTAGCGGTCATGCCGTGGAAGATCTCCGATTTCGCCGGCTCGGGTATCGAGCGGCCGGCCCTCGACCACATCGGCTTCAAGGTTGAAAGCATGGCAGCTTTCAAAGCCGACGTAGAAAAGCTCTCACATCTCTATCCGGCTTATGAAGACAACCGCCCTGAGAAAAACCCGGAGCGCGAAATCAGGCAAACCCTGCTCGCGTCATGCTGCTTCGGCCAGTATCAAATGGCGGACCCCGACGGCGTCTTGATCGACGTGTCGGAAAAGTAATCGTCGAATTTCAGGCTCATTGATCAAGTAGGGGCACGGCATGCCGTGCCCCTTTTCTTTAACGGAGCGCGGGTTTTCTAACCCGCAACAATACGCGGACAAGAATGTCCGCGCTCCCTTAGACTCCGAACTTGGTGCTCTTCGTGTCCTTCGTGGTGAATACTCTTTCACACTATCGCGTCCCACCTTGCATCATCGCGTCGCCACGCGAAGCTTGCTCCATCTTCCAACTCCCAGACCCAGAGCGATCACAAACAGAAACAATACCATCGCCGGAAGCGCCGCTGTCGCCGGCGGTTCGACTGCGGTCACCGAAACACGCTGTTCGGTGCGAATCGGATTTCGGCCGGGCAGCTCGGCGACCGCCGTCACGCTATGCTCCGAGCCATCGACAAACTGAAAATACAGCGCAAACTCACCTGCTACCAGAAGCTTCTCGATCGCAAATACGGTATGCCCTTCTTCCAACTGCGTGATCACCAAGGTAAGCATCGCTCCTTTGCTCGGAACGTTGACGCCGCCGTCCAAACGCCAAGTAATGCGGCTCGCCTTGCCGACAACAGCCGGTTCGACGGTCAAGGTCGCCTCGACCGTTTGCTCCAGCGCTTGTGAAATTTGAGCGACAGCTGAAGGAAGCGCCGTCGCGGACAAAAGTAGCGCCACGATTAAACTAGCTGCACTGCCCTTCGTCGCTGTAAAAATTCTGCCGGCAATAAAGCCGAACAGAAAAAGCCCCAGGTTAAACCCGCCCAGCATCAACCACTTCGTCGAGCTTTCGCGCACCGTAATATCAAAAGTTTTGCTCACTTTCTTACCGTCCACGGTGCTCGCCTCGACGGCGAGCCGATACTCGCCGCGGATCGGCCACTCGTATTGCCACTCGGCTTTGCCGTTTTTGAGCGGCAAGCGCATTTCGGCAAGCCTGGTGCCTTCGACAAGCGGAATATCGGTGGAGAAAAAACCGCCAGGCTTAGGCGCATCCAAACGAATCTCAGCCCAACCGCTTTCAATCGGCTTGCCCGTAGCGTCGGTGACGAGGACCGACAGGCCGACACTGCCGGCGTGCGGCCGAAGCCGATCGATCGACGGCGATGTCTTAAAAAGAATGTTTAGATCCTGGGCCCACAGCGGTGCGGCTAGGAGAGCGGAGACAGCGACAGCAACGAGCGCGAGAAGTGATTTTAGTGACAAGGCACTACGGCTAAAGCGTGACGAGCGTTGTGCAGTGTATCGTGCACGGCCGGATAGCTCGACGCCAAGGCGATAAACAAAGTTGCGCCACAGATGGAGAGAAAGATCGACGATTTAATCAGAAACGAAATTCTTTCCGGTACGGCAAAACCCAACCAACGAGCAACGGTTCTTTCCATGGATTCTCTCCCGTGGGATTTGTCGGCAGTTTTATACTAAGCAGTCATGCTGTCAAGCCAACGCACGGATTTTTTCGCTTGCCTTTCACGCGGCAGTTGCATATTTCTGAGGCCATTTTTAATAAACGCAGCCACTTCGCGGGCGGGGTATTGACTCCGCCCTTAACCAAAGGGATGCTTGCCCCCCTTTGGAAACCCCATTTAATGGTTCCACGCTGAAATCAGCCTGGTCAATAACAAATCCAAGGAGGCCGTTATGCCAGTCGTGCATATCTACATGTTTCCCGGAAAGACTAAGGAGCAGAAAAACGAACTCGTCAAACGGATCTCGAAAGACTTCGAAGAAGTCGCCAGCATCAAGCCGGAGTCGCTGAACATATTATTTCACGACACTGACAAAGCAGACTGGGGCATCCGCGGCTCCCTGGCTTCCGAACAAACGCCGAAATAAATGGAGGCCCGCATGTCAGCGACCGAAACTGTCAAAATCGGCTTTCTCGGCTCCAGCGCGCCGTCGAGCCCGCATCACGCGAGCTTCAAAAAATTCATCCCGGACGACATCGACTTTACCTTCATGCAGGAGTCGGGCACCAACACGTCCCTTTACGATGCCAAAGGCAAAGTCAACGCGCTGATCGGCCAGTCCAATGAATTGATCGCAGAACGTGGATGGAATGGCCTGATCATCAGCGGCGCACCCAAGGAAGCGCTCAACCCGGGCATGTGGGAGCAAGTTACCGGCGCGCTCAACATTCCCGTCGCTTTGGCGCTTCGTTCATCCGTCGCTGCGCTGAAGGCGTACTCGGCCAAACGCATCCTGCTGATGACGCCGGTCGACGACCAGCTAAAGAAAATGTACTACGACTATCTCGCCGGCTTCGGCATCGAATCGTTCTACCCGCCGCAGACCCTGCGCGCTCACACCGACGCGCAGAAACTGACATCAAGCGATGTCGAAGCGATGACGCGAAAAGCGCTGAGCGAAAATCCCGACGTCGACGCGATCTACTTTCAGGGCGCGCTGCTCGACCCGATGCCAATTCTCGAAAAGCTCGAAACGGAATTGCAACTGCCCATCGTTGCGAGCAACCCAGCGATGCTCTGGCTGATTCTTTCCAAGCTCGGGCTGGGCTACAACATCACGGGCTACGGCAAACTGTTGGCATTGTGGCCGAGCGTGCCCGAAGGACCGTTCTAGTGTCAATTGAGGATACCCGGCGGGACACCGCAAACATCATCTCCCGCCAAGTCAGTCCTGCGTTTATCGAAGGGACGCAAAGCACGCCAAGTTCGGAATAAATCAATGCTATGTTAACCTCGCCTCTTGAGGCGGGCACAATTAAATGGGGTTTCCAAAGGGGGCGAGCATCCCCTTTGCGATATTTTAATTGGCGGCGGGGTTAAATCCCCGCCCGCGAAGTGGCTTCGTTTAATGTCTTTCCTTTGCGTGCTTTGCGTCTTTGCGCGACGCACTCTTTTAAAACTAGCATCGAATCGTTTCCAAATAATCAAACCATGCGCACCATCCGGCTCGCCTATCGCGACAACGACCGCACGCCCGTCATCTACTGCATCAAAGCGATGGCTGAGCGCCATTACGGCGTCACTGTCGAGGTCATCCAAATCGAAGAGCAAGTTGATTTCGAAGCTGCTCTGTTCCAAGGACATTGCGATGTCATCATCGAGCATATCGAGTATCTCCACACCGAAGCAGCCAGGGGCAAGAAGGTCACACTTTTCTGCGCGCCGCAGGTTCAGCGCGGGCTCCAACTGATCGTGCCGCAGTCATTCAATTCACTTGACGATCTCAGAGGCAAGACGATGGCCGTGCGCGATCTCGGCCGGCCGCATCGGATTACTCTTTGGCTCCGCAAGATCGGCTTAGAGAAAGATGTAAAGACAATCATCGTCACCGACAAAGAGTTCGGCCGCTGGAAACAATGGAGGAAGGTTATCAACGGGGAGTCCGCCGCGTGCTTTATCGCGCCGATCTATCTGCCGCAAGCATTGGCCGCGGGACTGAAAGTTTTTCCGGCGACCGAGGCCGAAGTCGTCAGCCTATTCGCCCAAGCCTGTACGGCCGAGTTCGGCGCGCGGAATGCCGCACTGCTCAAAGACTACATGAAGGCCGTGATCCACGCGCTCGCGCTGGTGATCTATCGCCGCGACGAAGCGATGGAGATCATCAGCCAAGAACCGATGCGCTTGATGAAGATAACCGACCGCGCTGAGTTACGCCGCCAAGCCGACTCCATCGCCAAATTGCTCCGAGTGAAGCCCTACCCCACCATCGAAGCGATCCTGAACACCAACGAGATCGCCGCCCAAGAATACGGCCCCACCGTCGACAACCCGCTAACGCTGTGGGATTTGCATTGGGTAAAAGAATTGGATGACGAAGGTTTCATCGATCAAATAATTACCGATCTTTCCTAGGGGCAAGGCGGCCTTGCCCCCTACTTTGTACCCTTTGCGTTCTTTGCGGCTAATCTTCCGCTTCTGACTCTTCTTCCTATGTGAACTATGTGCCCGTTGTGGTTAAATCATTCCGAATGAAAAAACTTCTTATCGTCTTTCACTCCATGACCGGCGGCACATTTCAGATGGCTCAAGCCGCCGCCAATGGCGCTCAGAGCGAGCCTGATGTCGCGGTCAATCTCATCCACGCCGGCGAAGCTGGACCCAACGAGCTGCTCGAAGCCGACGGCTACATCTTCGCCACGCCGGAAAATCTCGCCATGATGTCCGGCGTCATGAAAGACTTCTTCGATCGCACCTACTATCCGGTTCTCGACAGAATCGTCGGCCGCCCCTACGTCACGCTGATTTGCGCCGGCAGCGACGGCGAAAACGCCGCCCGGCAGATTAAAAGAATCGCCACCGGCTGGCGCTTAAAACCCATCGCCGATCCGATCATCGTCTGCACTTACGCCCAAACGCCGGGCGAAATTTTAGCAAAGAAACAGATCGGCGAGTTCGACCTCCAGCGCTGCGAAGAGATCGGGGCGACGATCGCAGCGGGGCTAGCCCTGGGTATTTACTAGCGCCGTCCCGCTTCAAGCGCGGACAGTGACAACAGCAAGCGATAATTCGCTTGACACACTTTCCCGCGTTTGGTACCGGTCGCGACAAGGATTTCAAACCTCTTGAGCGGCGTGATTTTCCCTCTCCTTCATCCTCCGCCGCGGACGCGGGGGAGGAAAGAGGTGGGGGCTGGAACGTTTGGAACGATTTGAACGGCTGAAACCCATTAAGCATTCGGAGGAGTGTTTGCCATGAATAATCTCGAATCGAAAGGTGCAGTGCATTGGATAGATCACTTTGTCGTCGGCACCAACGACATGGTCGCCTGGGTTGATTGGGCGGTGAATGCCACGGGCATTACTCGGCAGCCCATCATCGGACTCACGACCGCGGCACGGAAAAGGAATATCAAGATCACCAGCTTCCTGTGGTGGCAGGGCGGCTCGTGCCGCATCGGCGCGTTCCTTCAGCCGGAAATTTATCCGCCGGCAAAAGAGCTGGGCAAAGATCTGCCGCGCTGCGGCTTTTACATCCGGCCCGAAGACATCGACAAGCACTTGCGCCGCTTGGAGCGCCACAAAATTCCACACACAGATGCAATCCGCACCGCCGCCGACGGCGACCAAGGCACGGTCATCTATTTAGCCGATCCGGATGGCAACCAATACGAGTTCTGGGCGCCGACTGAAATGCCTGATGGCGCCATGGACATCGCCACAGAAGAAAGCGTCGGCCGCATCAGCCACGCCGTCTACGGCTCTCGCGATCTCGGCAAAACCGCAGCCTTCTTCGAAAAATATTGCGGCATCGAGCCGGAGCGAAGTTCCAAAACTGCCGAGGGAACACTGGTCCTGCGCCTGCGCGCGGGAGGACGGCTAGTCTACAAGTTGGTTGACCAGGTCGACGAGCGCGTCTCCGGACATGGAACCTGGTGGGACATGCACACCGCACTGACCGTTCGTCAGGAGGAGTTCCTGCCCAACTACCGGCGCATGTGGGATGGGATTCCCGAAGAAGCAGGCTACAAAGCAGACGTGAATCTAACTCTGGAGCAACAAGAGACGCTTCCGGTGCGCACTGGTTTGCACCGAAGTCCCGTCGGCATCAGGTGGAAAGAGATCTGTAGCCGCGGTGATGAGTTTTACGACTGGGACTGTCATTCGTTTCATTTCATCGGCGGCAAGCCGTTGGCAGCTAACGATTCGATGGCGTTATACGAAGCGATCGAACAGGAAGACTACTTGCT
>JAERMN010000193.1 GCA_016844625.1 Deltaproteobacteria bacterium | reverse complement strand
TTTTATCTGTCACAAGGCCTTTAACATTTCGCAGGAGGAAACCATGAGAAAGCTAACAGATACAATTCTAACTGTGTCTCTGTTTGTTGCGCTGGCCGGCTTGGCGCGCGCAGATGTCATCGCCGACTGGAACGAAAGAGCGGTCGTGGTCAGAAGTCCGGCGCGGGTCATCGCGATGGTTCATTTGGCGATGTTCGAGGCGGTCAATTCCATCGAGCCGCGTTACACGCCGTACCGAGCCCGGTTATCGGCAGAGCCCGGCGCGTCGCGCGACGCCGCTGCGGCGAGCGCCGCCCACACCGTATTGGTCAAAGTGTATCCCGACCAAACGGCGGAACTGGATAAGGCGTTGCAAGCGTCGCTTGCCACCGTGCCGGACGGTACATCCAAGACGCAAGGCGTTCAGCTCGGCCAACAAGCGGGCGCGGCGATCGTCGCCGAACGCCGCGACGATGGCTCGGACGCGCCGAACAGCTACCGGCCATTCACGGTTGCCGGCAAGTACGTTCCGACGGTCTTCCCGATTAATTCAAGCGCTGGCGCGGTAAGACCTTTTTCACTTAAATCCGGTAGTCAGTTGCGGCCGCCAGCACCTTACTCGCTTAAAAGCGCGCAGTGGGCCAAGGATTTCAACGAAGTAAAAAAGATGGGAGCAAAGACTGGATCAGCGCGCACGGCCGAGCAGACCGATATCGCGCGCTTCTGGGCCTTGACCGGACCGGCGACATACAACCCGGTGGTACGCCAGCTTTCAGCGGCTAAAGGGCTCGATGTTTTGGACAACGCGCGGTTGTTTGCTCTGTTCTCCATGGCCACGGCCGACGGGGGTATTGCGATCTTCGATGCCAAGTACGCCTACAACTTTTGGCGTCCGGTAACGGCGATCCGTAACGCCGATCTGGACGGCAATAACGCTACTGAACGCGATCCGACTTGGGAACCGATTATTCCAACGCCGATGCATCCGGAATATCCCTGCGCCCATTGCATCTCTCAAGGTAGTGCAGCCAGCGTGCTCGAAGCATTTTTCGGCGACACCGTGCCGACGTTTACGATGACCAGCACGACCGCTCCTGGAGTGACGCGCAAATTTTCCAAGTTGTCCGACTATGTCACGGAAGTCGTCAATGCGCGCATCTACGACGGCGTGCACTATCGCACCTCCGGCGAGGTCGGCGCTGCGATGGGGAAGAAGAACGGACAATATGCGGTGCAGACGCAGCTAGCCGACAAACCCGTCCACGGGAATCAAGCGCTTGCCGACAGGATCGACTGCGAGAAAAAGACTTTCAAGCGTCACGGCGCCGAGGAGTGGCGGACCGTCGGGCGCGATGAAGCATGGGGTTGTGATTTCAGCGCCGTTCAAAGCCAATCGCGCTTCGGCTATGGGCCAGACTTCCCGTCTCCCGCCAGCGATTACGACAGATTGCGAACGCGAGGGCTTGAGGTCAAGACGTTCAGCGAGCGCACGCGGCGCTACGCAGAGAGTTGCGCCAGTGTCGACAAGAAGCTCTACTTCTTCGGCACGTCCCGTGGGACCGGTCAGATGTACCTTTACGTGGAACAGCCTCACTTCAATGACCCTCGCAAAACCATGCTGCATTGTAGCTCCGAAAACCGGCAACGCAACCGCGCTCTATCACGCTTTTGTAGAAGGGTTTAATGACGACGGCAATTTGCCGGAGGACGGTCTCCGCAGACTCATCGAGGACACCAAGACGGTGACGAAGGTCGATCGAGAGGTCGTCCTGAGCGACGTGGCCGATCTGTCGATCCTGCGCGAAGCGCAGCGGGAGCTTGGTATTAAGGCGAAGTAACGGAGAGCATTTTGATCTCGCCGCCGGCTATTTCTGATAAAGCCGAGTGACAAAGCCGCTCTTCTCAATCTCGCGCAAGATCGTGCCGTCGATGAACTGCTCGGGTTTGGCCGCTTTGGCGCGCGGATCGCGCTCGGCCATCCAGGTGAGCTGAGTCTGGATCGCGGCGGGCGATGGATGGGGGATCGGCGGGTAAAGTTCTTTGTAAAGCCGATAGACTTCTTCCAATGCTTCGCGGTCGTCGATGCGCAGATATTTACTCAAGGCACGGATACTCGGCTCGGGATTTTGTTTCACCATGAAAATGCCTTCGATGATCGCGCGCATATAGCGCGTGACCGTGTCGGGTTGCGCCTTTAAAAACGCCCGGCTGGTGATGACTTCGAGTTGGGGAAAGGGGATGTCGTATTGGGTCGGGTCGACCAGAATGGAGAAGCCAGCCTTCTTGGCGAGGCTGAAAAACTCCGGGGTCAAAACCGTCGAATCGACGCTGCGCTTGCTCAAGGCCGAAAGCCGGGTGCTGGTGCCGCCGGTTTGGAGAATCGTCACGTCTTTGTCGGGCGTGAGGCCGTAGCGTTGCAGAATCAACCGCGCGGCCAAATCGGACGCGCTGCCGAAACGCGACACCGCCAGCCGTTTGCCCTTGAGCTGATCGATGGTTTTGGTTTCCTTCTGAGCCAGCAACGCGTAGGGCATGCGGCTTTCGATACTAGCAATCGAGACGATGTCGCTGCCCGCCAGGTTGCTGCTGACAGCGACGGTGCCGCCGCCCATGGCGATCTGGGTCTCACCCGCCGCGAGCGCTTGGACGGTGGTGACGCCGCTTTCAATCAACACCACGTCGACATCGAGACCGTGTTTCTCGAAAATCTTGGTCTCTTTGGCCAACCAGTAAGCTGCCATGTTGGCGGTGAGCGCGCTGTAGGACGTCTTGAGGCGGGTGGGTTGGGCGTGAGCGCTGCTCTGGATGATCACGCTCGCCAAAAAAAAGATCAGACCGATCGGTCCGATCCGATTGATCCGACCGATCTCCATCATCTTTCCCCCTCGCTCAGCAAAAACTCCGTCAACACGCGGTTAAACTCTTCGGTCTCTTCGATCTGTGGTTCATGAGATGAGTTCTTGAAGCGGTGCACCTTGGCGCCCGGCACGATCTTTTGAAAGTTGACGTCCCAGTCGCTCTGATTAAGCGGGTCGTGCTCGCAGGACATGATCAGCAGTGGCATAGCCAATCGCGCTAACTGCTTGACGAACTCCTCGGTGGTCGAGCGCGCCTGGTGCACCGGACTGCGCAAGCGGGCGGCGGACAAAGTCTCCCAGGCGCCGGGGATGATCGAGCTCTCGTAGCGCTCACGGACATTTATTTCGCTTCGCCATTTCGCATCGTGATAGAGCAGCGCGACGATCTTTGCCATGTTTTCCAATGACGGCGTGTAGTTTTCCAGGTCGGCTTGGGAATTGGTCTTGAAGACGCTGGCGTTGCCGCAGATGGTGACCATTTTTTGAATCTGAAACGGCATCGGGCTGCGCACCGAGGCGCGCAGGATCAAGCCGCCGCCGGCGGAGTTGCCGACGAACAATGCTTCGCCGATGCCCAGAATTTCGAGAAAGCGCTGGACATGTTTAATACGCAGGCCTGCCGGGTCGGTGAAGCTGTAGAGTTTATCGGTCTGCCCCCAACCCAAAATATCCGGCGCGACAACATGAAAGTGTTGCGCAAGCGTTGCAATATTGTAGCGCCAGGTGATTTCCGCCGACGCGCCGTACTCGCCGCCGTGGAGCAGGACAAGATCGGGCCCGCTGCCCGCTTCCAGGAAATGGGTCCTGATGTCGCCGACAAAAATAGTGCGATGTTGATAAACCGCCATCGATCTATTTCCACAAAGTTTTGAACTTCAGGCTTATGTGTGAACGATCGCGCATCCGTCCAATTACCTTTTCCGCCACCAAGGACACGCAGATCACGAAGTTCGGAGTTTTAATCATTGGAACCCTTCGTGTCCTTCGTGCCTTCGTGGTGAAAAATCATTCACGATGAAGCTGCCAGCGCCAAATTACAGGAATGCCACCCCGCCGTCGACGCAAACCGTCTGGCCGGTCATGAAGTCGCTCAGCGGCGAAGCGAGAAAGAGCATGGTGCCGACCAAGTCTTTGGGCAGCTGCACGCGCTTCAGGGCGCGATCGGCTAGCCGCGCGCCGCGCATTTTGAGCACTTCGTCGGTTGGATTTTCTTCCGAAAGCGTCGAGCCCGGCGCGATGGCGTTGACGTTGATATTATCGTCGCCGACTTCGCGCGCCAGAGTGCGAGTGAAGCCGATGACGCCGGCTTTCGACGTGACGTAGTGAATTCGCCCGGCGCTGCCGTTAAGCGCAGTGCCGGAAGATATATTGATAATCTTGCCCGACTTTTGTTGGCGCATGGTCGGCAGCACGGCGCGGGAACAGAAAAACAAACCTTTGAGATTTACCGTCATCATGCGGTCCCATTCCGCCGGATCGATGGTATCGATGCCGCCGCGATTCATCGGGATCGTCGAAAAGATCGCCGCGTTGTTGACCAACACATCAATGCGGCTGAATTTGTCCAGCGTTAGTTTCGCCATGTCTTTGGTCGACTGCTCGTTGGCGACGTCGACTTTGGCCGCAAGCGCTTTGCCGTCGAACTGTTTGACGACTTCGCCGGCGACTTTCTCCGCGGCAGGCGCGTCGATGTCGGCGACGACGACTTTAGCGCCCGCTTCAGCGAAGCCGTGACAGTAGGCCCGGCCGATGCCATGACCGCCACCGGTGACGATGACAACTTTGTCTTTGAGTCCTTGAATCATCTTTTTGCTCCCATGAATTGATTTGGCGTCAAAATAGCCTTAGAAGTTTTGAAGTGTCAAGCTGACAATTTGCTTCTCAACAAAAAAGCAGTGATTATATCGCGCCGAAGGTAACAGATTTAATGAGAACGATCGATAGACTGTCGTGTTATGGCGCTGTGCTCGTGCTGTGGTGCGGTTTAGCAACGTTAACAAATACTAGCGCTGGCGAGCCAGCGCCGAACCCCGACACGCTGCCGACGTATGGCCAACCGAAGATTCCTCGTTCCGAGGCGCAGAAGGCTGCCGATGAGGCGTTCATTCGTGACAACACGCTCAGATTCAAGACTCGACCGGCGGCCAGTAGCGCCTTTGCGGCGCAAGGGTGGACGGCGCTGCGCGCCAAACAAGCCGATCTCGCCATGCAGCGCTTTAATCAGGCATGGCTAATGAATCCAAAATACTACGGCGCGTTCTGGGGTTTCGGTGCAGTGCTGAGCGAGCGCGGCCGCCTGGTCGAAGCGATCGAACAGCTCGAGACCGCGCGCACTCTCATCGACGATCCGGTGCAGCGACCCGCGTTGCTGGCCGACTTGGGCACGCTCCACTCGGAGTACGCTATGCGCTTGCCCCCCGATAAACAGCTCGATCGCGCTCAGCATTTCGTCTTGGCAAACTCTCGCTTCACCGAGAGCGTCGAAAACGATCCCAAGTTTGCCTCGGCATGGCGCGAATGGACGATGTCGCTCTACGATCAGGAGCGCTATTCGGAAGCCTGGGTCAAGGCGAAGCGGGTGCAGGAACTAAGAGGCGAGCCCTTGCCGCCGGAGTTTCTGAAAAAACTCTCGGCGAAGATGCCAGAGCCCAAGTAATTCGAAAACAATAAACACAATAATTACCCGGCGACTGGAGATTTTCTCGGTGCGACGGACGGATCGAAATAAGCAAGAGAACAATCGCGGAATTCTATCTCGGACACTGATTTTGCTAGCGCTGGCATTTCCGCTCCACGCGCTGGCGCAGACTAGCGCCGATGCCAACAAACTATTATCGGTGTGGGCTGGAACCTTGCCGATAATACTTTCGGCGCCCCATGGCGGACGTGAGCCGATTCCGGGGGCTGCTGCACGCCGAGGTGTTGGCGTGGCGCAGTTCAGTACTGGCCGCGATAGCAACACTGACGAGCTCGCCGAGGCGGTAGCGCTCAAACTCGGTGAAAGACTTGGGGTTAAGCCTTTCCTTGTGATCGCGCGCTTCGATCGCAAGTTTCTTGACGTAAACCGTCCTGCGGCGGGAGCGTTCGAGACGGCGGCGGCAAAACCGTTCTACGACGCCTATCACCGCGCGCTTGCGGAGTCCTCGGAGCAAGTGCGCGCGCGATGGGGCGGCGGTCTGTTGCTCGATCTTCACGGTCAAGGCGCGGAGGTCGAGACGATCTATCGCGGCACGGATAACGGCGAAACGGTTGCCGCGTTAGTGCAGCGCCACGGCAAAGAAGCGCTAAGCGGCGCCAAAAGTATTTTCGGGCAACTGGCCGCGAAGGGTTATCACGTTCTTCCCGATCCGAGCGGGAGCGAGCGCGAGCGCCGCTATGTCGGCGGTTATACGGCGCGGACCTACGGCAGTCACCGCGGCACGAAGATCGACGCGATCCAGATGGAGATCGGCACGAACTTGCGCGCCAAGGCGAATCTGCAACGCACGGCGCACGATTTGGCCGCGGCCATCGAGATCTTTGCCAGAGAATTCCTGCCTATCGACAAAGCGGCCATCGCCGACCTGCCGCGGCCGTAGCACGCATGCCCACCGCTTACGCTCTCAAACCGCGCTTTCAAGCTTTGCTAAACCGCTGGTCCGACAGTTCGCGCACTGGGCATCACCGTCAATCACGTTACCGTGGCGGCGCTGCTTTTCTCTACGATACGAGACTTAAACCTGGCATTCATTCGCCCAGCAAAGGTTACTTCTTCGTGGCCGAAGACGGCCGGCCAAGCGGCGCGGTGAGGGATTTGCTCTACATTAAACGAAGCCACTTCGCGGGCGGGGATTTAACCCCGCCGCTGATTTAAATATCGCTAAGGGGGATGCTCGCCCCCTTTGGAAACCCCATAATTTTGTGCCCGCCTCAAGAGGCGGGGTTAATATAGAATGTAGTGGGGAGTGGCGTGATGGAGTACTGGAATGATGGAGTGTTGGAGTAATAGAGTATTGGGTTCGGATTCTTGCAACACTCCATCACCCCAGTACTCCATTTCCCCAGTCTTTCTCACACGGCGATGGTTTGTCCGCCGTCGACGACCAGCGCGTGGCCGGTGACCAAAGTGGCCTCATCGGAAACTAGAAAGAGCACGCCGTAGGCGATCTCTTCCGGGCGGCCCATTCGGAGTAGGGCTTTGTTACTGCTGCCCATCTTCTTTCTTTGCTCATCGGTCATGCCTTCACCCAGCGTCGGCCGAGGTGGAAAGCCTCTGAAGCGCGGTGTCTCGATGGCGCCGGGGCAGACGCAGTTGATACGAATCCCCATGGGTCCGTAGTCAATCGCCATCTCGCGAGTCAAATTAATGATCGCCGCTTTGGTGGCGCAATATCCGGGATATTCCGACGAGGCGAGCAGACCAAAGGTCGACGCGGTGGTTACCATATTGCCACTGCCTTGCTTGATAAATTGTGGTATCACCGCACGGGCGCCGCGATACATGGCGGTGAGATTGGTGTTCACCACGAAGTTCCATTCCTCGTCGCTGTGTTCGTGGATTTTCTTGCGAATGCCAGCGCCGGCGTTATTGTAGAGGATGTCGACTTTACCGAAGGTATCGACGGCGGTCTTCACGGCGCGGTCCAAATCTTCCTGCTTGGTGACGTCGCAGTTGGCGAAGATCGCCTCGCCGCCTTCCTTGTCCTTGATCAGCTGATCGATGCGCGGTGAAATG
>JAERMN010000192.1 GCA_016844625.1 Deltaproteobacteria bacterium | reverse complement strand
ATCCGGATGATGCGGGTCCATGAACGAGTGGCCGGTGTCTTTGTAAACGTAGAAGTCGTGAACTTTGCCGTGCTTGGTCAATTCCGCATCGAGCTTCGCCATGTCTTCCAACGTCGGATTTTGATCGGTCGCGCCGAAGTGTCCTTGGATCGGACAGGAAATCTCCGCGGTGCGCTCAAACGGCGTCGGCCCATCGCCCCACTGGCGAAAGCAACTTCCCCCATACCAGGTGATCGCCGCTTTAAAATCTTTGCTCGCTGCCGCCATTAAATACGCTACCCGTCCACCCATACAAAAACCAAGAATCGCCACGCGCCGGCTGTCGACTAATTTGTTTGAGCGCAAGTGCGCCATCGCCGCGTTGACGTCGTTGATGATGTTTGTATCCCGCGCTCTACCGCGGCGCGTCGGCCCGTCGTCTTTACAGTCCGGCCCATCGCGATGATAGAGATCCGGGCACACGGCGAAGAATCCGTCGCGCGCGAAGCGCTCGGTCATCTCCTCCATGAACTTGTCCACCCCGTACTGATGCTGGATCACCACCACCGCCGGCAGCGTCCCACTGCCATCGGGCTGCGCCAAAAATAAATTCATGGCGCTACCGTCAACTTCGATCTGCTCACGAATCGTTTTCACAGTGCACCTCTATTGAATGTCTCGCTTGTATCCGTATAGGCAGCCGATCGTCAAACGCCGGCACATCGATAACAACCGCGCTCATGTGAGAAAAAAGAATCTCCCGCAAAGACGCAAAGTGACGGGCAAGGCCCGTCATCTCGATCAAATGTGACGGATCTAATGATGGATTTCTCCCTTCGGTCGAAATGACAACAAATCCGAACTTAGCGCCTTGGCGCCTTTGCGGGAAATATTCCGATTCCCCTTTTTGTGTACTTTGCGTCCCGATCGCCCTGAGACTGTCGAAGGGTGCGGCCACACCTCCGAATCCGAGATCTCCCCCACCCTCCAACACTCCGCTATTGCATCACTCCATTCCCCATCCCCTCACGCCAACGGATTCTTGCAGATCACGTTCAGCAGAGCCTGCCGCTTTTCCTCTTTCACTACTTTCAACGCTTTCGCCAGCGCGTCCGGTAATTGATCCGGTTCCTCGACTCGCGCCGTGTAGGCGCCGCACGCTTGCGCGGTTAATTCAAAGTTCGGCGATGGGCTCAAATCTGTGCCGGGGAAATTGCGCGTTCTGACCGCGACACCGTCGGGGAAAAGCCCGCGCGCCGCGTTCAAGCTCGCGTTCCATGCTTGGTTGTTGTAGATGACGGTCAAAAATGGAATCTGATATTTCTGCGCGGTGAAGTGGCATGCGGTCGGCGCGCAGAACATGTACGAACCGTCGCCTTCGGCGGCGATTACCGTCGCCTCCGGCGCGCCGAGCTTCATGCCGATCGCTGCGCCCAAACCCCAGCCGAGATGGCCGGCGAGCGGCGTGTTGAACATCGAGCCGGGGCGGTTCAAATGGATCACTTCGGCGAGCTTCGACGTAATGGTCTCGTTGGCGATGATCGTCTTGTCATCCATCGCATCGCCGATACACTTCGACAGCCAATAGGGATGTATCGGCTGCTGATTTTTCACGGCTTCAACGCTGGCGTCCATCTCGCTGATAACGACACGGTGTTCCGCTTCGATCTTTTTCCGCCGCTCCCCAAGCTTTTCTTGCATCATCTTAGGTGCCGCAAGCTTTTCTCGAATGATCGCATTGAGCGCCGGCAACGACACGTCGGAACAGCCCGTCACCGGCAGGTCCGCGGGAAATCCCCATCCAGGAATGCCGGTGAACAACGGATCCCGCTCTAGGTGAATAATCTTCACGCCGTCGCGCAACACGCTTCGGCTCGGCGGCTCCCACGGCACGTCGGTGTCGATGAAAAACAAAACATCGGCTGCGCGCACGTACTTCGTCACTTGAGTGCCGAGATAGAGCGGGTGATCGGTGGGGAAATTAACATTCGTCAGCTGTTGCACCACCGGGATCGCCAGTAAGTCGGCAAGCTCGACTAGATATTGCACCGCTTCCGGATTGCGCCCTAAATATTTCGTTACGATCAGCGGACTCTCGGCGCCGATCAGCCACTCGGCAATTTTTTCCAAGGAAGCTTGATCCGCCTGTGCCTTACTCGCCGGCACCAAAGCGTCCGCAGTGAACACCTGTGTCGACTCCAGCGCTTCCGCTAGCCACTCGCGCGGCAAAGTCATGTACACCGGCCCGCGCGGCTCGCTCATGGCGATCTTGTAAGCGCGCGACACCACCGCGGCGAGATTCTGGTTGGTGCGAATTTCGTAGTCCCACTTGACGAACTCGCGAACGACGCCGCCTTGATCGCGCGACTCCTGGCGCCAGTGGATATTCTGGCTCTTGCCGCCGCGCAGCTCGCCCTCGGTGATCGGCGTGCGGCCGGCGCAGAGAAAGAGCGGCACGTTCGCCGACGCCGCGTTGATGACTCCGCCTAGCGCGTTGGCCGTGCCCGGCAGTGTGTGCACCAGCACCATCTGCGGCTGCTGCGTGACATTATAATAGCCATGCGCCATCGACACCGCCGCTTGCTCATGGGGCACGACGATGGGCCGGATATCGCGCGGATCTTCGCCCGCCGTGCGCGCCATCGCTTCGATCAGCGGGCCGTGATCGGTGCCGGTATTGGCGAACATATAGCGCACCGAGCCGAGTGCGCGCATCTGCGCGAGAAACGCTTCCGCGCCCGTGGAAACTGGAATAGTTATGTTAGGCGTGGTCATAAAATTACTCCTCCCGTTGGCAAAACGGCCTCACTCTGTCAGGAGTTAAAAAAGTTTGCAACGGCAATTTTAGCGTTGCTAGGCCGCGGTGCGCGAAGAGACCGAGAATTGCACCACGAAGTTCACGAAGAGCACGAAGTTCGAATTTGTTATCATTTCGGCCGAAGGGAGAAATATTTCTTAGATCCCGCACCTTCGTTCGAGATGACGGGCTCTGGCCCGTGACCTTGGCGCCTTGGTGCCTTGGCGCCTTTGCGGGAGATAATCTTAATTCCCTTTTGTGTTCTTTACGCCCCGATCGCCCTGAGCTTGTCGAAGGGTGCGGCTAATTCTCCGAATCCAATTCGTTTAAGCAGCAATTGACTTTATCTCACCCTGCCGCAATGATCGAAACTTCCAATGTCACCACCGCAGCAAGAGGCACAGACGAATCCTTGGCTCAAGGATTTTTTACTTACCTGGCTTAGCCGCTTCGGAGTTTTTCTCGCGCACCATGTTACTCGGCCGCTGATCCCGCTCTATCTGATCAGCTTCGGCGCGTCATCGACAGTGATCGGCGCCGTGATGGCCGTGTTCACGATCACCGCCACGGCCACGCGCATCCCGATTGGTTTGTCGATCGATAGAATCGGCCGCAAGCCGTTCCTGCTCTACGGCATCACCTTATTCACCGTGGGCAAGCTCGGCTACCTCTGGGCGCCATCGATTCTCCTGATGCTGCCGTTTCGCGTGCTGCATGGTCTCGGCTGGTCCGGCTGCACCACGGCAGTAGCGACCATATCGGCCGACATCGTGCCGCAGGCGCGCCGTGGCGTGCTTTTGGGTTACGCCGGTATGGCGAGCAGCCTCGCCTCAGCTTTGGGACCCGTGCTCGGCTTCGCGCTCTATCATCGCTTCCAATTTCCCGGCGTCTTTCTCGGCGCCAGCGCCGTGCTGGTTTTGAGTTTTCTATTTGCCCTGCCACTTTCCGAACCGCAACGGCCGAAAACCGTGCCGCAAAAATTCGACCGTTGGCTCGACAACATCATGGTCAAAGAATCGATCGACCCGGCTATCGGCGTGGCCTTTCTCTCTTTCGGCCATGGCGGCATTCTCACATTTCTCCCGATCCATGCATTGCAAATTGGCCTTGCCAATCCCGGTATCTGGTTCGGCGTTTACGCCGTATGCATTCTGCTCAGCCGGCCCATCGCCGGGCCGATCTCCGACAAAGTGAGCCGACAGGCGGTGATCCTCCCTGGGCTAATCTTGAACATCGCCGGCATCCTGCTTCTCGCGCTCTCGACATCGTCCAATGGGTTGATCGCCGCGGCGATCATCGGCGGTTTCGGCACCGGCGCGGCGCAGCCGGCGCTGATGACTTTGGCGGTCGACCAGAGCAGCGCCGAGCGGCGCGGCCAGTCGCTGGCGCAGTTTCAATTTTTCTACGACCTCGGCATCGGCGTCGGCTCCTTGACCCTCGGCGCGTTACTTGATTTGGTGCAGCAAAGTTTTCTAATCATGTATCTCGCCACCGCCGCCGTGGCGCTGATCGGATTGTGGATGAATTGGCGAGCACGATAAGGTTGTTCACGCACGCGCGAGATTCTTTCGGTTCCCTCGCACGCGAAGCGGGAGAGGGATAGGGTGAGGGTTGCTTAACATGCTCATCGACGCCCACGTCCACTTAGACAAATACGGCGACCTACTCGACGAAGCGCTGCGGCAAATCGAAACCGAGCGCATCTTCACTGTCGCCACCGCGATGGACGTACCATCGTACTCGGAGATGCGAAAGATTGGCGAACGCTCCGAACTGGTGCTGCCGACTTTCGGCATCCACCCGCGCCGTGCCGCGGAATACGCCGACCGCTTGGCGGAAATCAGCCGCTATATCGAAATGAGCCCGGCCATCGGCGAGATCGGCCTCGACTTTCACTGGGTCAAAGATGCTTCGACCTATGCGGCACAGCGCAAAGTTTTGGAATATTTCATTGCAGCGGCCGCCGAGCAGAACAAATTCGTTAACCTGCACACCAAAGCCGGTGAAAAAGAAATCTTAGATTTGCTCGAAAAGTACGACGTGAGACGTGCGATCATCCACTGGTACTCCGGCCCGCTGGATGTTCTGCGCGCAATGATCGACTTTGGCTGCTACTTCACGGTCGGCGTCGAAGTTCACTATTCAGATCACATCAAGGCGATTGCGAAGCAGATCCCCGACCATCTGCTGCTAACCGAAACAGACAACCCCGGCGCGCTCAAGTGGTTGAAAAAACACGACGAGATCGGAATGCCGCAGGCTATTATAGATGTCGTGAAATTAGTGGCCGCACTAAGACAGTCAACACCGGCACAGATCGAGGAACAAATTCATCGTAACTTTTCACGCATGATCCGAAACGACCCTTGGTTGCATCACACTAGCCGATTTTTCTTATCGTAGAGGGCTGTTTATCGCGGCCCTTTGGCGTGCCCTCGGAGAATTCACCGACGGCGCGAAGAATGGTGCCCGCACCTTAGGGTTCGCCGCTTTCTCTCGTTACCTCAACCCCAACTCTTTCTGCGCTTTCTCTAGAAAAGTGAAATCGACCACTTGATTAACCGTGACGGGCCGCGTCACCTTGGCGTTTTCCCGCACCAGATCGATGAGAACTTGGATCGATTCGGGTTTGACCGAACCATCCTTGGTGATCACACGCATGACCTGCTCCAAGGATTCATTGGCCAACGACGAGCTGATCGGTTTCATCTCGCGCATGATGATATCGATCACTTGGTCGTGATTTCGTTTGTCCCAGCTAAACGCGAGGCCGCGCAGCGTCGCGCGCACCATTCGAAAGACCTCGTCGGGATTTTCCCTGAGTTTCTTCTCGGACGTGCCGAAGCCATTTTGCGGAAACTCAACCACGTCGCCGAAGAAAATCAGTTCGCGAAAACCCTTCCGTTGGGCGAGAAAGTTTTCCGGGCTCTCCAAGATCACGGCGTCAACCACGCCGGACTCCAGTGCCGCCAAGCGGCTTGCGCCAGTTCCGCCCATCGGATTGAGAAACACATCCCGCTCGGAATCTAGACCGACATTCTTCAACACGAGCTTGGTTAAGAACGTGACCGTTCCGCCGGGAGAACTACCAGCAATCTTTTTGCCTTTTAGCTCGCGGGCATCTTTAATGTCATTCTTGCTCATCAAATACTGAAGCGGACGAGCGACCGTAAACAGCACGGCTTTCATGGGCCGGCCCGAAACCGCCGCGCCGATCACCCCGGTGACCGCGCCGTTGTAGTCCAAGTCTCCGGTAAGCACGGCGGTGCTCGCCAGCGACGGCTGCATGATAATCGGCTCTAGTTCGACACCCTCGTCTTTGTAAAAACCCTTGCGATGGGCGACGTAAAACGCCAGGAAAGAAACCGATTTGGTCGGCACGGCCAAGCGAACTTTCTTAAGTGCCGATTGCGCCTCGGCGGCTCCGGGAAGTGAAAACAAAAACGCCAGCATCAGAGGAAGTAGCGCCGCAGCTCCACGAATATGGCACAACTTCGCGCGCGCTCGCGTGGAACTTCGATTTTCTGCCATCGCGTTTCCCTCCGTTGGCGGCAATCTATCCCAGCCTTGAAACATGTCAAGGCGAATTTCTTGAAGGCAC
>JAERMN010000191.1 GCA_016844625.1 Deltaproteobacteria bacterium | reverse complement strand
GCGTTGGGTTACCGGCCCATGGTCGACTTAGAAGCGGTGAAGCCGGTGGAAAGACATTTCACTTTCATCGGCAAGCGTGAAGGCCATCCGGCCGGCGCGCAGCGCGAGTATGACCACGCGCAGTACCTGCATCAAGTTCCCGGCGGCATGATCTCCAACCTGCGCTATCAGCTGCGCTCGATGGGAATGGAGAATAAGATTCAAGAAACGTTGGAGGAGTGCGGTCGGGTGCGCGCCGAGTTCGGCTATCCGATTATGGTCACGCCGTTGGCGCAGTTCGTCGGCAGCCAGGCGGCAATCAACGTGATCACGGGCGAGCGCTACAAGGAAGTAACTGATCAGGCGATCCAATACGCCCTCGGCCACTGGGGCAAGGAAGCGCCGACGGTGATGGATGCCAACGTCAAAGATAAGATTCTTAACCGCCCGCGCGCTAAAGATTGGCAAAACTGGGAGGCGCCGAATTTGTCGCTCGAAGAGGTTCGCAATAAGTTTGGCGCGCTGGGCGTGTCGGATGAAGAGTTGGTGCTGCGCGTGATCGCCGGCGAAGCCGCGGTGAAAACGATGCTCGCCGCCGGTGCACCGAAGGAATACTTGAGCGTAACTCAGCCTCTGGTAAGACTCATCGGCGAGCTCAGCAAGCGCAAAGATTGCCGCCAAGTGTTCATTGCGAAAAAAGGGTTTACGCTACGGCTGGAGAAGAAAGACGGTTAACCACAAAGAACCCAGCGCGGCAAAGCCGCAACCAAACTAGCAAGACATTTTTCACCACGAAGGACAGGAAGAGCACGAAGTTCGGAGTTTTGATCATCCAAACCCTTCATGTACTGCGTGATCTTCGTGGTGAGTTCGGATTTTTCATTGAGCGCGACAGCTTTGGCTTGGCGCGGGAGAGTTCCCGTCGTTATCCCGGCATTTCAGCGAGTAGTCTACCGTAACCCTTGATCGGATGGCGTAAGCCTAGTCTCAGTTGGGTCTCCCAGGCGCGCGCTGGGCCGGCATGGACAACAGTGAGGCCGGTGTCGTTTTCCAAGCGCTCGATGATCTCGACCGATTTCCACGCCGAGCCGAGCATGTAAATGCCGTCGGCATTTTTATGTTTGGCGGCGATGCCTTTCATAAATTCGAGTATCTTTTCCGGCGCCACTTTGGGAACGTCGGCAAAGGGCGAGTCGATACCTTCCATTGCCAGCACTTGAAATCCGGCGTCGGTGAAATAACGCGCGAAGATGTTGTTCATCTTTTCTGGGAAATAGCTGGCGCCGACGAATTTCTTCATCCCCAGGGTGCGCAGCGCGTGGACGTGATTTTGCCCCGACGTGAACATCGGCACGTGGTATTTCTTCTCCCAGCTGCTGATCAGTTCCTGTTCTTTATGATAGCCGAGTAGCATGAACGGCGGCGCGCCGCTCGGGCGAACCAAGTTGGCGCCCATGCGCGCGAACTCTGCAGCCTTCGCTTCGTAGCCCGGCATCGATGTGCTGAACTCCTCCTCGGTGCCGCGAGTGAAATTCATCGTCGAGTAAAGAAACTTGATGTTAGCCGGTATCAAGGTGTCGAGATCGAGCTCTTGGCCGGCTTCGGGGCGATTGGTCGGGCGCACCGTGCCGACCAGATATTCTTTTTCGGTTTCCGCCATGATTAGGTCCTCCTTTGCGAGACGAATGACATCTAAGCACTCGCGGTGAGCTGCGGTCAAGAGCGCGGTGATGGTAGACAACACGGCCGCGCTTAACTTAATATCAGCGCGTCGGCCGGACTACGGAGAAAAATGAGCGAACGAGTTACCAAAGTTGGGTTTATCGGCTTGGGTCGGATGGGCAAACCGATCGCAAGCAATGTTCTCAACGACGGATTTGAACTTACTGTTTATGATCTGCGCGATGCTGCCGTCGGCGAGTTAACCCGCCTCGGCGCCAAGGCGGCCACATCGCCGCGCAATGTTGCCAAGGAAGCGGAGATCGTCGAGCTGGCTGTAGTCGATGATGGACAAGTTGAAAATGTCTTGACCGGCGAGCAGGGAGTTTTCGCCGGCGCGCGTCCCGGAACGATCGTCGCGATTCATAGCACGGTCTTGCCTGAGACCGTCTGCCGGCTCGCCGAGGTTGGCAAAAAAATCGGCGTGCAAGTTATCGATGCGCCGGTGTCCGGGGGCGAGACTGGGGCGCGGGAGCAATCGCTGTGCTATATGGTTGGCGGCGATGTTGCGGCAATGGAACGCTGCCGCGCAGTGTTTTCCACGTCGGCGTCCGAGATCTTCCATATGGGCGAACTCGGTAGCGGCGCGGTGGCGAAAATAATCGTGCAGGTGGTGACTTGTATCAACATGCTCGCCGCTCACGAAGCGCAGTGTGTGGCTGAGAAGACGGGGTTGAACTTCGCGGCGCTGCAGCAGGTACTGCATAGCAGCTCGGCGCGGAGCTTTGTGATGGACAACTGGCTCGATCGTTTCAAACTCGCCGGTGATCCGATGGAGATTCGCCACAGACGAACCGAAGTATTTCAAAAAAGCCTGGCGCCCGCGCTGGAGCTGGCGGAACGACTCGGCTTGTCATTGGCGGGAACGACATTGGCGGAACGCTTGTTGCCGCGCATCATGGGCATTGAAGATGACTCCTAATCAGGAAATGGGAGATCGCGTGACGACTGTTTGGGCACTGCTATTTGTTCTGCTCGTTACAGGGACGCATGAGGCGCGCGCGGGGGTTTTCAAAGTCGCGATGCCGAGCACGACGCAAGCGGTGCTCGCGTTTACCATCGCGCGCGACAAGGGTTATTACCGCGCCGAAGGATTGGAGGTGGAACTCATCCTCATGAGCGCGCCGACCGCCAGCCGGGCATTGTTGAGCGGCGATGTGGCAGTTGCCACGGTAGGCGGCGCGGGCTTGCCGCCGGTGCTGCGCGGTTCGCCCATGAAGTTTTTGTTCTCGACTTACAATCGGGCGATGTTTTGGCTCTACGCCAAGCCGGAGATTCGCGATGTCAAAGCTTTAAAGGGCAAGCGAGTTGGCGTTTCCGGCATCGGCAGCGGGCCGGATTCTTTACTTCGCGAAATCTTGCGGGTCCATGGCCTGGACCCCAATCGTGATGTGGCAATTCTTAGTCTCGGCGTGATGCCGACTATTTACTCCGGGCTACAAAGTGGCATCGTGGATGGCGCGATGCTGTCGCCACCGGTGACTTTTAAAGCGGAGGAAGCCGGTTTCCGCGAACTGGTGTCGTTTCCGAAGCAAGATTTGGTCGAGCTGCAAGGCGCCATTCTGGTGCGCGAAGCTCTGTTGCAATCCGAACCGGCGCAGGTCGAACGCTTTGTCCGCGCGAGCTACAAGGGATTTCTTTACATCAAAGAGAATCGTGCTGGCACGATTCCAATCGTCGCGCGCTACTTGCAAATCAGCGAAGCGCAAGCGGCGAAGGCGTACGATCAAGTGGTGCGTCCCGCCCTGACGCAAGATGGAACTCTTAGTCAAGCAATGCAGGCAAAGGCGGTAGAGCATGTGCTCAAGCGGCTCGATCTCAAAGAAGCGCCGCCGCTGGCGAAGATCTTTGATTTTTCACTGGCGCAAAAGGTGATGGCTGAATTGCAAAGCAAAGGTTGGAGGCCTGGGCCTTGAATGCGAAGAGATTTAGCCGCAAAGAACGCAAAGGGCACAAAAAAAGAATGGGGAAACGTAGGGGCGTCTAGCATACGCCCTTGTGGATTTAAAATTGACAGGAAAGCACGAAGGAAGAAAAGATTAGATCGCTGTGAAACTCACCATGACGTGCGCTGAGTATGATCGCAGCCGGCCGCTGATCGACGGGCGGGTGAAGGCGCGCGATATCGATTTGGCCATTCACGTCAATTCGGATGATCGCAGCCGGCAGCGCGACATTCGTGAGGGTAAGTTCGACATTGGGGAGTTTTTCACCGGTATTTACATCGCTGACTTGGAGCACAAGACGCTCGGGCTTACGGCGATCCCGGTTTTCGTCAAGCGCATGTTTCGCCACTCCTATATTTACGTCAACAAGCGAGCGGGCATCCGCACGCCAAAAGATCTTCACGGCAAACGAGTCGGCATTCAAACTTGGTTTACCACCACGGCGCTATGGGCGCGCGGTATTGTGGCGGATGAATATAGCGTGGATTTAAGCGCGATCACTTGGGTGGCCAATTGGAACGAGAAGATCGGCAACTGGCAGCAACCGCCGTGGCTCAAACTGGAAATCGCGCCGCAGGGCGCAAAGCTGCACGATCTTCTCATTGCCGGAAAGATCGATGCTGGCATCACGACTGAAACTTGGGCGCCGTTCGGCCATCGGGACGTTGATTTCTTGATCCCGAATTACGCCCAAGAGGAGCGGGCTTATTTTGGTAAGACGGGTTTCTTTCCGATCCAGCACACACTGGTGATCAAGAACGCCGTGCTGGAAAAAAATCCGTGGGTTGCCATGAGCCTATTCGATGCCTGGCAGGAATCAAAGCAGGAGTGTTACCGCTGGCTCGACCGCCAAAGAGTGCACATGACCGCACTGTGGTATCGTTCGCTGTGGGAAGAGGAGCGCGCGATCGCGGGGCCCGATCCGTATGTCTGGGGATTTAAAAAGACCCGTGCAGAAGTGGACAAGATGCTCGATTATAGTCTCCGGCAAGGTTTGGTGACGCGCCGGTTTGCGCCTGAAGATATGTTTCATCCGAGTACGCTGGAGACATAAGACCGGTCAAAAGTAAGCGGTCAGAGGTTCGGCCCACACCAACCTGTCGGATGAAAATGACGTGAACAATATCGAGGTCGATCATGGATTTTAGCGAATTTGTTCATACCGGTCCCGCAACCCTGGCGGGACGTTTCTTGCGCAGGTTTTGGCAGCCGGTCTGTTGTTCTCATGAGCTTGCCGCGGGCAAAGCGCTGCCGATACGCATCATGGATGAAGAGTTTACGCTTTACCGTGGCGATAGCGGCACGGCCTATCTTGTCGGCAATCGCTGCGCGCACCGCGGCACGCAGCTTTCCGCCGGCTGGGTGGAAGGCGACTGCATTCGCTGCTTCTATCACGGCTGGAAATACGACGGCACCGGACAGTGTATAGAACAGCCGGCGGAAGCGGAGAGCTTTGCGCAAAAGGTACAGATTCCCAGCTATCCGGTGCAGGAATACCTCGGGCTCATCTTTGCTTATCTCGGCGAAGGAGACGCGCCGCCGCTGCCGCACTATCCGATATTTGAAAATCCCGAGATATCTCTCGACGTCGCCAGTTTGCGGCGCATCTGCAACTACTTTAACAACATCGATAACTCATTGGACAACGCCCATGTGCGCTTCGTGCACCGGCGCCACCGCGACGCGGCGCAAGACCACGTCGTGCTTGGCGACCCGATCATTTCCGTGGAAGAATCCGAGTGGGGCGTCAGGCGCTACGTCAAATATCCCGACGGCAAGGATCTGACTTTTTTCTTCGGCATGCCTAACATCAACTTTATCAACGGCCAGGTCGTCGATCCGGTCATCAAGCGGGCGGACGTGATGGTATTCAAAGTCCCGGTGGACGATGAGAATCATATCCATTTCGAAGTGCGCGCGATCGCGCTCACCGGCGAACGCGGCCAAAAATGGATCGAAGAGCGGCGCGCGCTGCGTGCCAAGGCAGAACAAGATCGCCCCGAGCTAGTCCGAGCGATCCTTGCCGGCAAGCTGCGCTTGAGCGACATCGATCCCCATCGCATCGACTTCGTCATGCTCGAAGATGAATTAGCGCAAACCGGCCAAGGTGCGATCGCCGCACGAGCTAACGAACACCTCGGCCGCAGTGACCGCGGCGTGTTTTTGCTGCGCAAAATTTGGGAACGCGAGCTGAGAAATGTGGCAGAGGGCAAACCCATTAAAGCGTGGGTTTATCGCCCTGAGATGGTGCCGACTTATCCGGAGGCGTAATTGTTGCGAGTTTCGTAGGCTATAACACGTCCTACTGCTCTTCGGATAAGCCTGCTTGTTTGAAAATCGATCGAATGATCGGAACCGGGACATCCGCGGATGAATGGGAACGGTAACCCCGCGGGATCCTTTTGCGAAGCGCGCATGGCTACCACGCTGGCGGGTCATTTGGTTGGCCCATTGCTGCCGACGATTCTACTCCTCCGGTGCGCCGCCGGACTTGGATAGGTCTTCGACTTTGATCTTATCGACATTCATTTTCTCCGCTGCTTTGGTCATGCGATCCATGACTTCAGCGAAGCTCAACGGCGCGGCGTCTTTGGGGCGAAAGCGGATTGGGTTGATGCGGGCGACGATGAAGCTTTTCAAGTACGGGCTGGTGAGGCCTTTGGCTTTGAGCGCTGCGACTTTTTCGACGACGGTTTTGTCCAAGTCCATCAGCGCGTTCGCGCGCTCGCGGCGAACTTCGAGCGC